>JBDHRD010000252.1:0-3583 GCA_039807425.1 Candidatus Contendibacter sp.
GGTTGACGGTTTGCAGCCGCAGGAACTGGGCGATGTCCAGACTGGCGCCGCGCGCGGCGCCCGCGCCCACCACACGGTCGGCCAGGGCGTCGCCGCGCTGATGCAGCAGGCCCAGAACCTCGGTGACAAAACCGGCGAGGGCGGGTACTCCCCCGCAGTCGAGAGAGGGCGGCAGATAGTCGGTGTCCAGGATCACGTGCTGATCGGGCCGTTTTTCCAGTACCCGGGCCACGCCGATCGTGGTGTACTCGCCGAAGTCCCGGGTATCGAGAAACAGCCGCAACCGGGGCTCGCCGATCTCGACGAAGGTGCTGTTGTTGGCGGCGTCCATGTTGTTGTCGCGCACCTCGCGGGCCACGGCCCGGTAGCGGGCCGCGGTGTTCGTCTGGTCGCCGCGTTCCACGTTCGCCATGCCCGTGCGTCGTACGGGTAGGGCCAGCATGACCCGAGTATTGCGAACGTCGGCGCCCACGTCCAGTGGATCCGGCGGTGGATCGTGGTCGGGAATGGCGAACGGCGTGCCGTCGGGCAACAGGCCGCGGGCGGCGGTAATGGCGATTTTCCCCAGGGCCAGACCTTCCTGGTCCAGGACTAGATGCACCACGCCCCAGCCGTAGGGGCGCAGAGAACCGCAGGACTGGCGGACCAGAGCTTCGTAGTAGCGGTCCTGCTGCTGGAAGTGCTGGGGTTGCAGGAACATCCCCTCGGACCAAACGACTTTGCTATACCAACTCATGGCGGCGTCGCTCGTTACGTAGCGGTGGCAGGTGTTGAATCGTAACCTTTAATCCTAGCATCCAAACCACTCGATGGCGGGAGAAGTACGGGATTCGTAGCCGTGGGGTCAACGACGCCCACGCAGCCATTCTTCGTAGGCGCGCGCGAATTCGTCGCCGAACAGTTCGTTGAAATCATCCTCGGCTTCCCGGGCGATCGCTTGATATTCGGTGGTGAACAAATCCCAATACTTGGCCTTGCGGCTCGCTGGCAGAATGCTGTCGAGCACGGTTTGGTGCAGGCGGGTCTCCAGATTGCGCGGATCGAACCGTTCGAGCAGGCGGTCCAGGGCTGCCTGGACGCCCGCCCAGACCGCCACTTGGTGATCCTTGATGTCTTTGAAACCCTCGCGCACCGCCTGCACCGGCGACATGTAGGCGTCCCTCTGGCGCATCAGAAGCAGGACCATGATCTCTTCCACGCCGAGCGGTGGCTGACCCGGTGGCGTTTTGAGCGGATTGTTTTCCACCGGACCAATCGCAGTCCGGTCCAGCCGGAATTCGCCCTTGATGTCGCTGCGGGCGCGTAGAATATCCGTTAGACCCTGCACGGTTTCGCGGAAAATCGCCCCGAGATTGGTCATGATTTCGAGCCTCCGTTCCGCCGGCGGCCGCACGTGTGACAGGCCCGCGCCCTCCAGAAATGCTCGAAACAAAGCCTGGGTATCGAGTCCAGTTGGTTCGACGGCCACCGGTACGGGGGGTGGCGATGGCGCGGGCGGTGGTTCGACGGCGACCGGTACGGGGGGTGGCGATGGCGCGGGCGGTGGTTCGACGGCCACCGGTACGGGGGGTGGCGATGGCGCGAACTCCTTGGGAATCAGCGGTCCCACTGGTGGCGGCTCGATCCGGAGGGGGACGGCGAGCGATGGAGGGGCAGGGGGGAGCTTGCTCGCCGACTGCTGGGCCGGCGGCGTGGTTGGCGGCGCCAACCACCAGTCGTCGGGGATGAGCGTCTCGGCGGGTTCGGCAGTGGCTGGCGCTGGAGCAACGATATCGGGAATCGCCTGGATCGAGGCCTGGGACTCGGTGCGGGATGGAACCGAGGGAAGATTCTCGACGGGGATCGGTTCTGGAACCGGCAAGGGCGGCGTTTCGGGAAGGAGTTCGGGCGGCTCGAAAGAGGCCCGCTCCAGAGCGATTAGATCGGGCGGCGGTTCGGTGGCCACCGCGTCCTTGGCGGGGCGTCCGGCCGGAAGCGGCAGGTGCAGGTGATCCTGATCCTCCGCGAGAAGGTCGGCAAAAGGTGGCTTTTCCAGGATCGCTGGACTGATATCTTCCCGGCCGGCGGGCAGGATATGCGGTATTGGGATGATGTCGGTCAGCGGTTGTTCCAGCCCTGTTTCCTCCAGTTCCGCTGTGCCGGGGATCAAGGTTGCTTCGATTTCGTATTCGCCCAGGGTGAAGCGGTCGCCATCCTGAAGTGGAATCGTCTGGTTGCGTGGGATGCGCTGGTCGGAATCGTTGAGAAAAGTACCGTTTGCGCTGAGGTCGGTGAGAAAGTAGGCGCTATCCTGGTAATGTACGGTACAGTGGTTTTTCGACAGGATGCGTTCGGGATCCTGCAAGGCCCAATCGTTCTGGGCTGCGCGGCCGATGCTGATCGACCCACGGTCGAGAATCTTGCTGGCTTCCTGATCAGGAGCGAGCCGCTGAAAGCTGGTAATGGTCAATTTCAGGGGCATGACGCTAATGTCCGTCGATAAAGGCGCCAGTTTGCGCATTGGAGCAAAAATTGGTCGAGCCGGCTGCAAAATTCATTCGCAACGCAGTCTATACCGCCCGCGCAATCGCGCCAAGCGGCGCTATACTCCTAAGGCGAATGCTACAACCCAGCCAGGCTTGCAAGCGATGAGCGTGATTGACATTGAAGAACTACTGAGCGAAGTCGCCGCCGCCGCGCCCTGCGGCGAAGATCTCGAATACGACCCCGCGTTCGCGGAATTGGAAAAACTGGCGCAGGGAACGCCAGAACGCCAGTATGGCGGCACCATCATTCCCGCCGAACCACCCGACTGGCGCGGCGTCCGGGAGACGGCGCTGGCCCTGTTGGACCGCACTCGGGATTTGCGGGTAGCCGTCTATCTGGCCCGATCCTTGCTCGACACCGATGGCCTGCCGGGTTTCGCCGAAGGCTTGGCGCTGGTGGAAGGCCTGATCGAGCGCTACTGGGATGACGTTTATCCGCGACTCGATCCCGAGGATAACAACGATCCGACTCTGCGGGTCAACACCATCGTGGCGCTATGCGATTTGGAAACCACCCTGCGGTCCTTGCGGGAGACGCCGCTGGTCAGTTCACGCGCCTTGGGGCGGTTCAGCCTGCGCGATGTCCAGATCGCCGCCGGTGTGTTGACCCCGGTGGCGACCGAGGGAACGGAGCCGCCGACCCAGGCCAGGATCGACGGTGCCTTCCAGGATGCCGCCCTGGAGGATTTACAGGCCACCGCCGTGGCGGTTGTCGACGCCGTGGCGCGGGTCGAGCGGATCGAGGCAGTGTTGACTGATCGGATTGGCGTAACCGAAGCGCCAGACCTGAGCGCGTTGACCGGGATTTTGAAGGAAATCCGGCAGGCGTTGGCGGAACCTTTGCAGCGGCGGGGCGCAGGTCTCATCGCCGGTGAGGCGGCGACGGCCGAAACAGTGGCTGCGGGTTTGCCTGGAGCCGTCGCCGGCGAGGGCCAACGGTTGGTGGTGGGCGAGATCGCCAGCCGTGAGGACGCGATTCGGATGCTCGACAAGATTTGTGAGTACTTTAATCGCTACGAACCGTCCAGCCCCGTCCCGTTTTTGTTAAAGCGCGCCAA
>JBDHRD010000253.1:0-3565 GCA_039807425.1 Candidatus Contendibacter sp.
GCGGTGGTCGCCGAGCCATTTGAGCAGGCCGGTCATGCCGGGATGGGCGCGACTGGCGACGTGCAGCAGTTCGGCCAGGTGCAGCAGATTGGTCAGCCGCCGTTCGCCGTCCTGGAACGCCAGCAGGCGCGGCGCGACCGCCTGCTCGTTCAGCCAGGTGCGGAAAAAGTGGATGAAGCCTTCGTCCCGCCACTGCTGGCGGTAGGCCTGAAAGGTCTCCAGCCAGCGCGCCCACGCCTGCTCATCATCGCGCAGTCGGTACAGTTCCTCGCCGCTCAAGCCGAACAAGTCACCAGCGAGCGCCGCGCGCACCTGGCCCTCGTCGCCCGGCTCCAGCACCGCCACCAGCACCGCTTCCAGTTGCTCCGCCTCCGCCGAGGCGAACACGCTGTCGTCCACGTGCTGGACGCAGGGCACGCGCAGGCGCAGCAACTGCTCACGGATCATCCGCCCCTGTCGGTGGCTGCGCACCAGCACGGCGATGTCGCCGCCGACCAACGGCCGGTTGCCGATGCCGGCCTGACCACGCGCGCCCAGATTGAGCAGGCGGGCAATTTCGGCGGCGGTCGCCCGCGCCGCCCGTTCGTTGGCGATGCCCTTGCCCAGCGGTTGATCGCCGTCCGGCTCCAGCCACCACACTTGCAGCGGCGGCTCGTTGCGACCCTGAATCCAGAACGGTTCGTGGCGCTTCCTTTCCGCTGGAACCGCCGGTTGAAAACCGATAGCGTCGAACAGGAAGGGCTGGGTCCGGGCCGCGCCGAACACCGCGTTCAAGGCCGTCAGCAGACGTGGATCGGAGCGCCAGTTCACGTCGAGGGTATAGTCGCGGGTGGCGTCGTGGCGGGCGGCCAAATAGGCGAAGATGTCCGCGCCGCGAAAGCTGTAGATCGCCTGCTTGGGATCGCCGACCAGAAACACCGGCTGGTTCGCGCCGGCGTAGATGCGCCGGAAAATCTCGTACTGGATCGGGTCGGTGTCCTGGAATTCGTCGATCAGCGCCGCGGCGTAGCGGTGGCGCAAGGTGTCCACCAGGGCCGGGCCGCGCCGGGGATTGTTGAGGGCCTCGCGCAGGTTGAGCAGCAGATCATCGTAGGATTGAAGCTGTTGCCGCCGCTTGCGCGCCGCCAGTTCGGCGTTGCAGTACGCCAGCAGCTTCACCGGAACTTGATGCCGGCAGTAGTCGGCCAGGGCTTCGCAGGCACCTTTGAGCGTTTCGCAAACGTCGAAAAAGACATGTTGGGGCGCGGTTTGGCCTTTTTTAGGCGAGGCTTGCAGCTTGGAGGCGGTGAACTTCTCGAACTGTTCGAACAGCTCAAGCTTGGGGATTTCGGCAGTCAGATAGCGGTCCATGGCTTCCAACCAGCGGGGGATGGAATCCTTGCGATAGGCGTTGCCGTTGAGCGCCTTGCTGTTTAGCAATAAATCCTCGATCCCGGCTCGACCCTCCAGCCAAAGTTGCTGCGCGCGTCGCCAGGCGGTAGCAAAAGCCTGCTCCAACGCCGCGCCATTGGCATTCCCCTCCGGTGTGACGACTTGTAGATAGGGTTTGCCCAGATGCGGGCGGATGTTGGCCAACAATTTCTCCGGACTGTATTTCTTGTCCAGAAAATACTGCACCACCATCGGTGAAGCCGGGTAAAACTCCCGTCGCCAGAAATCCTCGACGATTTCCTGGAGTAGATCGCCGGTGTCGGCCAATACCTCGGTCTCGAACGACAATCCGCTTTCGAAGGCGCTGTCACCGAGCGCTCGCTGACAAAAGCCGTGAATGGTGAAAATGGCGGCCTCGTCGAAGCCGCGCGCCGCGTTATTCAGCCGGCGGATGGCCAGATCGCGGTCGGGCAGCACGTCCAGCATCCGAAGACTGAACTCATCGTCTTCCTCGGCCCGGCCGCGCAGGAATGCCTGCCGGATTTGCCCCAGTCGCTCGCGGATGCGGTCGCGCAGTTCCTTGGTCGCGGCGTTGGTGTAGGTGACGACCAGAATCCGGTTGACCGGAACCGCCGCCTCCATCACCAGGCGCAGAACCAGCGTGGTGAGGGTGTAAGTTTTGCCGGTGCCGGCGCTGGCTTCGATCAGGTTGAGGCCGGTCAGCGGTGCATACAGCGGGTCGAACCGTTCCATCACCCCACGTCGCCGGTGCTGAAATACTCGGTGGTGTAGCGTTCCACCCGCAGTTCCGGTGACCAGAAATCCAGCGGCAACCCCGCCTTATGCTTGAGTTGCGCCAGAAAGAGGTAAGGATCGGGCAGATTTTCCCATACCGCTGGCAGGAAGGTAGCGCGGTAGTGTCGAAAATGAAGAATCAGCCCGTCCACCCCCGGACGCACCTGGTTCAGCAACTCTTCCTCGGAGCTGAAGTGCATCGGCTCCGGCGGCGACAGCACCGAGATGAAGATGTCCAGCTTTGGAAACTCGTCCGGCTGCAATTCGGGAAAGCGGGGATCCTCGAAGGCCGCTGCGTGGGCGTGCGTGGCGACATCCTGGACCAGCGGCTGATAGGCAGCGAGCGCGCCGATGCAACCGCGCAACTGGCCGCCGATTTCCAGCGTCACGAAGGCGGCCCGCAGCGGCCGCAGGGTTGCCGGATAGTCGTCCGGATTCACCGCCAGTGCCTGCCGGTGTCGCAATCCGTGCTGGATCGAGGCGCGGGCCACGTCCAGCAACGTGGCCCGGTCGCTGGCGGACAGCGTGTTATCAGTGGACATGAAGGCTCCAGCTCGGGTCAGTGAAACACGTACGCGCCATACCCCACCACCTGATCGCGTGAGCCGGCGGTGTCACCGGAATTACGCAGATCAATGGTTTCGCCGCGCAGGCCCTTGCGTCGCGCGACCCACAACAGGCCATTGACCGGATTGCGCCCGCAGGCCTGGTCGTAGCCGATGTCCTCGTAGCGCAGCGCCTCGATGGCTTGGGACGTGGCGCTGTCCAGGCGGCGGGCGGTCTGGTAGTCCTGATAGTGGCTGAGATCGGAACTGATGACGATCAAGGTTTCCGGCCCGCCCCACAGCGCTTCCAGCACCGCCCCGACTTCCGCCGGGCGGGCGTCACCGACCACCAGTGGCGCCAGCTTGAACGCACCCAGCACTTCTTGCAAAAACGGCAAATGGACTTCCAGGCTGTGTTCCTGGGCGTGGGCCTGCTCCAGAAACCCGACTTCCGGCAGGCAGCGAACCTGTTCGACGGCTTCCTGGTCTACTGGGATCTGGCCGAGCGGGGTGGCGAACGCCGTCATGCCGCTGACTGCGATGCCCCGGAAGCCAACCCGGTGGCTGGGTCCCAGCAGGACGACCCGGGTGATGACATCGCGGACCGCTCGCAACCGGGCATAAGCCGAGGCGGCGATGGGTCCAGAGTAGATGTAGCTGGCATGGGGGACGATGATCGCCTTGGGCGGCGATTCGGTTGGGGGTTCGACCTGATCCAGAAACTGCCGCACCTGCGCGTGCAGTTCCGTCACATTGGCTGGATAGAACAATCCCGCCACGGCGGGTGTGCGCACGGTTTGCATAACGACGCCCTCCCGATGAGTTTGCCAATACCAATCGGTTAGAGTATAGGG
>JBDHRD010000029.1:0-21728 GCA_039807425.1 Candidatus Contendibacter sp.
CAAACCTACGGCATCGGCATCAAGGAACTGTGGGAAGTAGACCCGGCCAAGCATCAGCCGGGCAAGATCATCCATACCGTCGGCTGGCCGCTGGATGCCAGCACCTACGGTGGCTCGTTCCTGTATCACATGGAGAACAACCAGGTGGCGGTCGGGTTCGTGGTTGGCCTGGGTTACAGCAACCCGCATCTGTACCCGTTCGAGGAATTCCAGCGGTTCAAGACCCATCCCGACCTTCGCCCGACCTTCGAGGGTGGCCGGCGCATCGCCTACGGGGCGCGCGCCATCTCGGCGGGTGGCCTCCAGTCCATTCCCAAGCTGACCTTCCCCGGCGGCGTACTGATCGGCGACACCGCCGGCTTCCTCAACATGCCCAAGATCAAGGGTACCCACACCGCGATGAAGTCCGGGATGGTGGCGGCGGAAGCGATCTTCGCAGCGGTCAAGGCGGGACGCGGCGCGGACGAGGTGACGGGGTATCCCGAACAGTTGCGGCAAAGCTGGCTGTGGCAGGAACTTTACCAGGTCCGCAACATCAAGCCGTCGTTCAGTTGGGGATTGTGGGCGGCGATGGCCTATTCGGCGCTCGATACCTACGTCCTCCGGGGCAAGGCGCCGTGGACGCTCCACCACAAGCCGGATCACGAAAAGCTCAAGAAGGCCAGCGAGTGCCCGAAGATCGAGTATCCCAAGCCGGATGGCAAGGTCAGCTTCGACCGGCTGTCCTCGGTGTTCATTTCCAACACCAACCACGAAGAGGATCAGCCCTGCCATTTGCAGTTGAAGGATCCGACGGTCCCGATCCGGATCAATCTGGCTTTGTACGACGCACCGGAACAGCGTTATTGCCCGGCGGGGGTGTACGAAATCGTCCGGGATAACGACGGGAGCCATCCGCGCTTGCAGATCAACGCCCAGAACTGCGTGCATTGCAAGACCTGCGACATCAAGGACCCCACCCAGAACATCAACTGGGTGACCCCACAGGGTGGCGGCGGGCCGAATTACCCGAACATGTAAGCGGGTAGCCCATGTAAAAAGCCCGGCGCGTCCGAGCTTTTTTGTGCAAACTATCACGGTTTGATTCGGGAGCTCGTTTGCATGTCCGCCGCACTCGCCTTGCCGCTGTTGATCGAACCGGAACAGCTTGAACCGTATCTTGCCGAGCCGGCGGTCCTGATCGTGGATCTCTGCGATCCCACTCATTACACCGCCGGACACGTTCCCGGCGCGGTTCACCTCGACTATGCGGATCTGGTCCGGGCTGAACCGCCGGCGATGGGCTTGCTGCCGACCGAGGCGCGATTGAGCGAGGTGCTGTCACGAATCGGGCTGACTCCAAACCGGCAGGTAGTCGCCTACGACGAGGAGGGCAATGGTCGCGCCGGCCGGTTGCTGTGGACGCTGGCGACGCTCGGCCACGAGCGGGTATCGCTGCTCAACGGCGGCATCCACGCCTGGGACGCCGCCGCCGAACCGTTGGAAGCCGGGTTCCATCCTCCGTCGCGCAGCACCTGCCAGGCCCGTTTCGTCGATCCGCCGACAGCGGTCGCCGACCAGGATTACATTCTGTCGCGGCTCGGCCAGCCGGACCTGGCGCTGCTGGATACCCGCACACCGGCTGAATTCACCGGGCTGGATGTGCGCGCCGCCCGTGGTGGCCACATCCCCGGCGCGGTGAATCTGAACTGGACCGACGCCATGGACCCGCAACGGCAATGGCGGTTCCAGCCCGATCCGGTGCTGCGCAAATTGCTGGAGCGACGCGGCGTGACTCCCGACAAGGAAGTCATCGTCTACTGCCAGACCCATCATCGTTCGGCGCATACCTACTGGGTGTTGCGCTACTTGGGTTATCCCCGGGTGCGCGGCTACCCCGGGGCCTGGTCGGAATGGGGCAACGATCCCGGTTTACCGGTCGAGCGCTGACGGGCTCGAACGATGCGAACTCATCCGGCAACACCCCCCGCCACGAACAGCCGTTCGCGGTAAAAACGCAACTCCTCGATGGAATCGCGGATGTCCTGCAAGGCCAGATGGGCCGAGGTTTTGCTGAAACCCTTGCTCCGTTCCGGATACCAGCGCCGGGCCAGTTCCTTAAGCGTGCTGACGTCCAGGTTGCGGTAATGAAAATACGCTTCCAGTTCCGGCATGCAGCGCGCCAGAAACCGCCGATCCTGGCAGATACTGTTGCCGCACATCGGTGACTTGCCCTTGGGGACGTACAGATTCAGGAACTCCAGGGTGCGCGATTCAGCCTCGCGTTCGTTTACCGTGCTGGCGCGGACCCGCGCGATCAGTCCGGACTCACCGTGCTGTTTCTGGTTCCAGTCGTCCATCGTCGCCAGCGTCGCGTCGCCCTGGTGGATGGCCAGGGCCGGCCCTTCGGCGAGGATATTGAGCTGGCTGTCGGTGACGATGGTGGCGATTTCGATGATATGGTCGGTCTGGGAATCGAGACCGGTCATTTCCAAATCAATCCAGATCAGGTTATCGGGGGACATGAATTTTTCTTGGGATAGGGTAGGGGAGGGAATCGGTCAGCGGGAAACCGGCGCGGGAGGTCGAACCCAAGTTTACGCCGAATCCGGTGGTCGTGGGGTAGTTCGGGCATGGCCGGACGCCGGCTAACCCAGCGCCAGCGGGAGCAGATTCTGCGCGCGCGGGAACGTCGCCGCGAGCGCACCGGTCAGCGGTTGGAATCGCGGGATGACGCTGGCCTGGGTCCGGAGCAAATCGGTCTGGTCATCGCCCATCATGGCCGGACCCTGGTGGTCGAGGAGGCGACGGGCCGGCTGTACCGTTGCGCTGCACGGCAGAACCTGGGTCGGCTGGCTTGCGGCGACCAGGTCGTCTGGCAGGCGTTCGGCGGGGAGGAAGGCGTGATCGTGGCGGTGGGCGAGCGCCACTCACTGCTGACCCGGCCGGACTACCATGGTCAACCGCGCCCGGTGGCCGCTAATCTCGACGCAGTCGCGGTGGTGCTGGCGCCGGAACCGGAACCGAGCGAATACCTGATCGACCGCTATCTGGTGGCCATCGCCGCCGTCGGCGTCCGGGGACTGCTGGTGCTCAACAAGCTGGATTTGCTGGATAAACCGGCCCTGACGGCGCTGCACGAACGGCTGGAGCCTTACCGCCGGATCGGTTATCCGCTGCTGCTGGCCAGCAGCCACACCGCACACGGTCTGAACGATTTGCGGGACTGGCTGCGCGGACGCACCAGCCTGCTGGCTGGCCAGTCGGGCGTGGGTAAATCCTCGCTGATCCAGGCGCTGCTGCCGGATCGCCGGATTCGTATCCGGGCCGTGTCCGAAGCCACCGGCCACGGCGCCCACACCACCAGCGGCAGTACGCTTTATCATCTACCGGACGGTGGCGATTTGATCGACACCCCCGGTGTGCGCAGTTTCGAGTTGGGACAAATCGGTTTGGACGATCTGGACCGGGGCTTCGCGGACATCGCCCCCTATTTGGGCCGCTGCCGGTTTTCCGACTGCCGCCACGATACCGAACCGGATTGCGCGTTGCGAGAAGCAGTGGCGAGCGGCGCAGTCGCCCCACGCCGGCTGGACAGTTACCGGCAATTGCGCGCCGCGCTGGAAGCGGCGGCCAAACCGGGCCGGCAATCGTCATGATCGCTTTTCTGCTGTCCGGCATCCTGCTGGGCCTGAGCGGCGGGCTTTCGCCGGGGCCGCTGTTGACCCTGGTGGTCAGTGAAACCCTGCGCCACGGCGCCCGGGCCGGGATCGGGGTGGCGCTGGCGCCGCTGCTGACCGATTTGCCGATCGTGCTGGCGACAGTGCTGTTGCTGCGGCCCTTGACCGACCAGACCGCGCCGCTGGCGCTGATCCATCTCGGCGGCGGGCTGTATCTGACCTGGTTGGGCGTTCAGGGCCTGCGTTTTCGGGGTGCGGAACTGGAGCCGACCGACCCGGCCAGTTCGCTGTGGCGCGGAGTGATCGCCAATTTCCTCAACCCCAGCCCCTATCTGTTCTGGCTGGCGGTGGGTGCGCCGACCGTGCTGGCGGCCTGGCGGGAGGGTTGGCCGGCGGTGGCGGCGTTCGTCGCCGCGTTCTACGCGCTGTTGGTCGGCTCGAAGGTTGCGCTGGCACTGGCGCTGGGCCGCGCTCGCCACCTCCTGCGCAGCGGCGGCTATATTGTCCTCATGCGCGGTTTGGGTCTGCTGCTGCTGGCGTATGCGCTGCTGTTCCTGCGCGAGAGCGGGCGGCTGCTGGCCTGAACCGGGTAGGCAGTTTGCGCGGTTTTGCCCCGCTATACACCATCCGCTGGGAATAATGCTGATGACTGTCTACCGTTCGGTCTGGCTGGTCCCGCCGTTGCTGATCCTGATGCTGGGCGCAAGTGATCCGCTCAGCGACGTGGCTGGTTCGAGATTGTGATGCGCGCGCGCCCGTTCCGCGCAACCGGCGATGCGAGGACGACATTCCTGGACTATGCTTAAATTTCCCTGGTTCGCAAGAGGAAACTTCTGATGCACATCCCGCAAAACCTGCTCGATGGCACTATTTGCCCGGTGGCCGCTGTCGTCAGCGGGCTGTGTCTGGCTGGCGCGGCGCTGGCGGCGTATCGGTCGGTGGAGAAACCGCATCCGCTTCGCTTCGCGGCGATCAGCGCCTTCATCTTCGCCGCGCAAATGATGAACTTCCCGATCGGCGGCGGAACCTCGGGCCATCTGCTCGGCGGCGTACTGGCCAGCGCTCTGTTAGGCGTGCCGTTCGGCGTGCTGGCGCTGGCGCTGGTGGTGACGATTCAGGCGCTGGTCTTCGCCGATGGCGGTTTGACGGTGCTGGGCGCCAACGTGTTGAACATGGCGGTGCTGGGCGCCGGTCTCGGCGGACTGCTGCGGCTGGGGCTGCTGCGGAAACTGCCCGCCGGTGGAAGCCGGGTTTGGATCGCCACCGCGCTGGCCAGTTGGGTATCGGTAATGCTGGCGGCCCTGGCTTGCTCGGTCGAACTGGCGCTGGCCGGCGTGCTGCCGCTGGAACGGGTCGTCCCGGCGATGCTGGGCATCCATGCGCTGATCGGGGTAGGCGAGGCGTTCATCACCTGCGCGGCGCTGGCGCTGTTCGAACGGCCGGCGACGGTCGGGGCGGCTCCCGCTTCCCGTGGTTTCGCCGCGCCGGTGCTGGCGGCGTTGCTGATCGCGCTGTGCCTGAGTCCGTTCGCCTCGCCGCTGCCGGATGGTCTGGAAGCGGTGATGGCGCGATACCAGGTTCTGCACGAGGCCGCGCCGCTGTTCGTGACGCCGCTGGCGGACTACCAGGTTGCCGGCGTTGTCTTCGATGCGCTGTCCACCGGGCTGGCCGGCTTGATCGGCGTCGCGCTGACTTTCCTGGCCGCCGGGACGCTGGCTTGGCCGTTGACCCGCCGCCGCACGGTCTGACGCTCTCGATCCATTCATGGCCCGTCCCCCTTCAAAAGGGGGGGCGTGGCTCTCATGCGATTTACAGGACTACCGGACAACGCTCCCGATTCAACGCCAGCAGCCGGCGCGGCACTTCGTCGTCGCTCGAGTCGGCGGGCCAGCCGTATATGATGGATTCTCGAAGGGGGCCGATGTGGATTCCCTCGGACGGAGAGAGAACCGCAGCCGGTTCAAGCGCGCCTGCCGCTCCTGGACGGTATCGCCATGCCAGCGGGTTTGCAACCGCCGATCCTGTTCCTCGGCGCATCGCCCCGCCTCCCGATAACCCTGTTCCGCTTCGTCGAGCATGGCGGTGGCCCGGTCGGAATCCGGCGCGACTGGCGAGGCGTCGGTGGCCGGTTCGCCATAGTCATCATCCACCGCCGGCAATCCCAGCGCCGCCCGCGCTTGCCCGAGCGCCAGATCGCCCAACCAAAGCGCGGCCTCAAAGGTAGCGGGATCCAGCGGTTTTTGGTGCAAATCAGCGGCGATCCGGTCCCAGTCGCCGGCCAATGCCAACACCCGCAACGCTTCGATCCGCACGCTGTAATCACCCCGTTCGCGCTCTTCGGCCACCCTCGACAGAAAGGCCGGCGTCTGCTCGACCAGCGCGGGATCGGCGACGACGGGGGCTGTCGTGGCGGCGCGTTGCGCTCGCCAGCTCAACCACCGCGCCCGCATCACCAATGATCGCTCCAAAGCTGAATGCGGATGCAATTCGTGCAGTTGCCGGGCGAGCCGTTCCAGTTCGGCCGGTTCGCGGCGGCGGAACGCGGTGCGGCACTGCGCCCACAGATGCGTCGCTGGCGTTAGCCGGGGATGGGTTTCCCGTCGTCCTTCCCAGGCGCGCTCGTGCTCATTCCAGGCCGCCATGAAATCCCCCCGCCGCAAGGCCAGTTCGCCTTCCAGAAAATCCAGCAGCGCCGACCACGGCTGGCGCGATTCCGCCAGTTCCCGCCGTCCCCGTTCCAGCAGCGCCCGGCAGAAACGAACGGGTTTGCGCTCCAGACTAATGTGGAGAATGGTGATCAGGGCGCTGAATCGGTCGGCCGGGTCAACAGTCGGCGCGGATTCATTGACCGCTTGCAGCAAGGCGGCCAGCGCCAGATCGTCCTCGCCGGCCAGCCGCAGGCTATAGCCTTCCCACAGCAGCGCCCGGGTCCGCTCGCCGGTCAGTCCGAGCGTTTCGGCCAGCTCCACCGCTTGCCGCTCCAGGCGTGCGGCCCGCGCGTAGTGGCCGATCCGCCGCGCTTGGCTGGCCTGGTCCCGCAACCGGGCGAGGGTCGGGCAATCAGGTGTCATGGCGGGTCTGCAAATCCAGATGCGAGGCCAACAGCGCCTGCAAGTCCGCGTGAAAACGGCGGGCGGCGGTGGGTGTCAAACGATGCCGGGCGTTGAGCAGGGCGCTGTAGTACAACCCGGTCAGCACCGGGCGATAGCGGGGATGATCGGGATCGGGCAGTTCGCCCAACCGTCGCACCAGGGGATGCGCGGCGTTCAGCAGCAAATCCAGCGGCTGGCGGCGCAGGCGGTCGCGCACCTCGCCGGCCAGTTCCGCCAGTTCGTTGACCAGCAGCGACTTTTCCAGCATCCGTTCCATCTGGTCGAAGGCGGTCAGCCGCTGGCCGGACAGCAGCACCGCGCTCAAATCCGCTGGCTGGAACTGGCGAATCCGGGTGTGCGCCGGCGCTTCGGCCTCCGCCAGCGCCCGATCCACCGCCCGCAGCAGAGGGGCATAGTGAACCTGCGCCACCGTATCGAGCGGGGGGTACAGCACCGGGTCATCGAGGCGATCCAGCGGTTTGAGGTCCACCTGATCGGGATGCTGGTCGGCGTAGCGGCGCAGCAGGATTTCATCGAAAGCACTGCCGGCGTTGATGCCCACCACCCCGTGCGCCTGACAGAGCGGGTAGAATTGGTTGGCGTCGGCTTCGTGGCCGAAGAAATACAGGGGCCGTTTGCCGTCCGCCCCGGCGGGCTGGCGGGCCAGATAGTCGGGCAGCGTCAATTGACCCTGGTTGGTGGCGAACGGCAGATGGTCCAGCACCGCCGCGCCGAATGCCTCATGTCGCGCCGCCATGCCCTTGAGGGCGTCCTGATGCCAGTCGCATAAGCGCAGGAAGCGCGGCCGGTCGCCGCTGGCCAGATCCAGCAACGCCGCGATGATCGCTTCGCCCAGGCGTTCGCGCAGGGCGTAATAGACGTTGTCCCGTTGGACGTTGTCGCGGGCGGCGGTCGGCTGCAATTCCGGGCAGTCCACCACCCCGCGCACGAACCGCGCCCATTCCGGCAACAGTTCAACATCGCTCGAACGGATACACATCCGCCCCTGAAACAGATCCACCGCGCCGCCGTCCCGGCTACCCGGCGCATAGCGGGCAGCGATATACAAGCCACCCAGCGTCCGGGGATGCGGCAGGTCCAGCGGGATCACGAGCAGCAGCGGATCGCCGTAACGCTGACTCAGAAAGGCGGCCAGCAGCCGGTCCCGCTCGTCCGGGTGGCGCCAATCCGGCTCGTGCCAGGGGGCGTTGACCGCGTTGATCGGCCCAAAACCGTTGAGCAGGATCGGGAACGGCAGCAAGTCGGCATAGCGCCGCACGATTTGGCGAATCCGGCGACCGTCGAGAAAGGCCGTCTGGTTTGGCGCCAGGGCGACCGCGACCCGGGTGCCGGGTGGTTGCGCGTTTGCCGGCAATGCGACCAAATCGTAGTCCTCGCCGCCGTGGTTGGTCCAGCGCCAGGTCTGCGCCGCGCCTGGCTTGCGGGTGTGGACCTCGATGCGTTCAGCGACGACGAAGGCAGACAGCAAACCGATGCCGAACTGGCCGATGGTGGCGACCGCCACGTCGCGGGCGGCCAGTTCCCGGGCGCGGTTGCCGGTGCCGGTGCTACCGATGACGCTCAGGAAATCCTCGATCTCCCGCTGGTCCATACCGGCCCCGTTGTCGCTGAAACTCAGCGTGCGAGCACCTTCGTCTACGTCGATGCGAATCTCGCCAGTCAACCCAGGTTCGTCCAGCCGGCGGAACTGAATGCTATCGTGGGCATTTTGTAGCAGTTCGCGGACGAACACATCCGGTTCCGGGTACAGGCTTTTTGCCAGCACCCGAACCAGTCCCTGAAAGCTGGCGCGCATTTTAGGCATAGGGTCTCCTGAACAGGTCAGTCGCATTATGGGGAAGCCGCCCTTGGGGGTAGAATAGCGCCAAGGGTTTCCTCTGTCGTCGGAGCCCGCCATGCTTTTTTGCGATGCCGGGATGCCCTGCCAGGCGTGCCAGCAGGCGGCGGTATCACCCTGAATCCTGGCAACCTGACCCAGCGCAACACGGCGTCACGCCATGCCTCCCCGCAACAAGCCGCCCATCGGCATCCAGACCTTCGCCATCATCCGCAGCGAACCCTATGCCTACATTGACAAAACCGAATTCGCCTGGCGGTTGATCGATAGTGGGCGCTACTACTTCCTGTCCCGCTGTTCGAGTTCAAGGTGATCGAGAACCAGCCGGCGGACGCGCCTGGCGTGCTGCAACAACTCCGGGACCGGGACTACGCCGCCAAGCATCGCGGCCCGAGCCAGCCGATCACCCTGGTCGGCATGGAGTTCAGCCAGGCCAGCCGCGATCTGGAACGGTTCGACCGGGCCACCGATTGAAGGCTGCCTCCACGTCGTTGCAGCGCCCACTGCTCCACACTGGTCAAGCCACGTAGAACAGGATCGTCACGTAATGGCTGAGGCTGCCAGCCAGCACGAACAGATGCCAGATACCATGGAAATGGCGAATCTTTTCGTCGAACAGGTAAAACACCACGCCACCGGTATAAAACAGTCCGCCCATCAATAGCCAAACAAATCCTGCCCAAGGCAAAGCCTCAAGCAGGGGCTTGAGGGCCACCAACACCAGCCAGCCCATCAGGATATACACTGCCAGCGACAGCACTCGATTGCCCTGCTGGGGCAGGGCTTCCACCACGATCCCCACCACAACCAACCCCCAGATCACGCCAAAGATCGTCCAGCCCCAAGCACCGCGCAACGTGACCAGGGTAAACGGGGTGTAGGTGCCGGCGATCAGGAAATAAATCGAATAATGATCCAGTTTACGAAAGAACCGCTTGGCTTGGCCGCGCAGGCTGTGATAGAGGGTGGACGCGGCATATAGAAAGAACAGGGTGGTTCCGTAGATGCTGAAACTCACGATTTTCCAGGGATCGCCCTGTTGCGCGGCCACGACCACCACGACCACCAGGCCCGCCAATGCCGCCACCGCGCCGATCAGGTGACTGATGCTGTTAAAGCGCTCACCGGGATACATGGAAGCCTCGCTTGCGCTCACGAACGCCGCGAACGCCGGCTACTGCCGACGGTTTTTCGTCCGGCTGCGCGGGCGGTCGTCGCCTCGGTCAACCGCACCGCCCCCATCGCGCCAACACCGCCAGCCCGACCGGCGTCGGTGAGATAAATCCGCCAAAACGCGATCACCTTGCCATCGCGGCTGAACGCATCCTCTTGCAGGGCGATCAGGCCGGCCCCGGCCAGGCTTTCCAGCAATCGCTCGAAGGCCCGGCGCTCGCCCGGTTCTTGCAGCCGCTCGTGCAACTGGCGCACGGTCTGTCCCTCGCGCCAGCGCAACGCTTCCAGCACTTGCAGGGCCAGCCGCGACTCGGCGGCGGTCAGTCGGCGCGAACGGCGCGCGGTCGCGGCCTGGGGCGCGCACACATCGCACACCCCGCAAGGCTGGCTATCCTCGTGATCGCCGAAGTGCCGCACCAGCCGCACCATCCGGCAGGCGGTCGCCTTGTCGGCGAACTCCAGAATCTGCCGCAGTTCCGCCAGCTTGTGGGCGCGCTGGCGCTCGTAGGACGGCAGCCAGTCGGCTTCGCCGCGCCCCAGATTGCCCTCGGCATCGCGCCAGGCGCCACCATGCACCAGTAGCTTCTCCACCGCCGTGTCGAACAGTTCCAGCTCCATCGCCAGCCATTCGCACAACAGCGCCCTGGGCTGCGGATCCGAGCCCAGCGCCGCGAAAATCCGTTGCAAGTGGTCCGGTTCGGGGTAACCGCGCCGGTGAAAATACTCGTGGGTGCGCAGATCAGCGTAGGAATATAGCAGGATGGCGCGAGCCGGCTGCCCATCGCGCCCAGCTCGACCGATTTCCTGGTAGTAACCCTCGATGCTGCCCGGCAGGGCGGTGTGGACTACGGTCCGGATATCGGCCTTGTCGATGCCCATGCCGAACGCAATGGTGGCGACGATCACCGCCAGTTCCCCGGCGCCAAACCGGTTCTGCGTCCGCTCGCGTTCCTGTGGCGCCATCCCGGCGTGATAGGCGGCGGTCGGATAATCCGCGTTCAGTTCCAGCGCCAATAACTCGGTTTCCTTACGGGTCGGGGCGTAGATGATGGCCGGCCGCCGCGCCGGATCGGCCAGAATCCGCCGCACCGCTTCATGCCGGTCGGGGACGCGCGTTTCTACGGTCTCCACCGCCAGGTTGGCGCGGCGGAAGCCGTGGATGGAGCGGATCGCGTTCTTCAGATCCAGTTGCTGAATGATGTCATCCTGCACCAGCACGGTCGCGGTCGCGGTCAGGGCGATCACCGGCGCGGGCCGCAGCAGCGGCAGATAGCGCCCGATCATCCGGTAATCTGGCCGAAAATCGTGGCCCCACTGGGAAATGCAGTGCGCCTCGTCCACCGCGATCAGCGCCGGCTTGCACTTGGCCAGCATCTCGGGAAAGCCCGGCACGCTCAGCCGTTCCGGGGCGATGAACAGATAATCCAGAGTCCCTTGCAGATACTCCATGCAGACCTGGCGCGAGGTGAGCCGGTCGCGGCCCGAGTGGATGCGTTCGGCGCGCAGGCCCAGTTCGCACAACTTGGCGACCTGATCCTCCATCAGCGCGATCAGCGGCGAAACGACCAGGGTGGTTCCCGCCCGGGCGATGCCGGGCAACTGAAAGCACAGCGACTTGCCGGCTCCGGTCGGCATTACCAGCAGCACGTCCCGGCCTTCGGTCACGGTGCGGCACACCGCTTCCTGATAGGGCCGGAATGCGGGCAGGCGAAACACGGTTTGCAGCAGTTCCAGCAGGCGGTCCGCCGGTACGGGTTCCCGGCGCGGCGTGGCCACTGCTGGAACCGGGAGGCTGGAGGGAGAGGGCAGGGGAACTGGCGGCGCGGTGGCCGCCGCTGCGAACGCCCCGGTTACGGCGGCGCGAACGTAACCGGCGATGTCGGCCATGAACCCCGCCAAATCCGCCTCGCCGCGCTGGATCCGCTTGAGCCGCGCCTCCCACTCGCCAGTCATGGCCGGACTCTTGATCGGCGGCTGTACGATCTGGATCAGGCGCAGGCCGCGCTCGGTGGGAATCAGGTTCTTGCCGTCGCGGGTCAGGTATTGGCGCTTGAGCAGGGTTTCGATGATCTCGGCGCGAGTGGCCGGCGTGCCCAGGCCGCGTTCCTTCATCGCCGCCGACAGTTCCTTGTCCTCCAGGTGACGGCCGGCGGTTTCCATCGCGGTCAGCAGGCTGGCCTCGGTCAGGCGTGGCGGTGGTCGGGTCTGCTTGGCGACGGCGCGGGCACCCAGCACCCGTTGCGGCTGGCCGGCCGCCAGGCCCGGCGGCAGGCTTTGCTCGGCGTCGTCCTCGGACGCGGACTCAGTGGTGGCCTTGGCCTTGCGCGGGCCAGCCACCTTTTTCACGGGTGCATCCGCGCCCACCTCCAGGATTTTCCAGCCGACCTGTTCCACGGCTGTGCCGCTGCTGTGGTAGCGGTCCACGACGGTCGCGCCCTCCGGTTCCCGCACCGTGATCGCCGTGATGACCGTGGTGACCGCCCAGACGTGGTCGTCGCGCCAGGCCATCAGCAGGCGGCGGCAAATCAAGTCGTAGATCTTTTTCTCATTGGTGGCCAGAGCGCGGGCCGGTGTCGGTGTCGGGATGATAGCGTGATGGTCGCTGACCTTGGCGTCGTCCACGAAGCGCCCGCTCAAGGGTCGCTGGCCCGTGCCTGGCGCCAGCCGATCCCCGTAGGGCGCCTGGATCGCCGCGACGACCGCGCCCAGGGTCGCCGCTACTGCCGTCGAAAGATGCCGGCTGTCGGTACGCGGATAGCTGATCAGCTTATGTTGCTCGTACAACGTCTGGGCGAGGTCGAGGGTGGTCTGGGCGCTGAAACCGTATAGCCGGTTGGCGTGGCGTTGCAACTCGGTCAGATCGTACAACAGCGGCGGCGCGGCGCGGCGGGTTTCGGCGGCGTGAGATTCGATGACGGCGGTTCCCCGCCGGGCGCGGGCGACGATGCGGTCGGCTTCCTGACCGTCGGCGGGCAGGCGGCGAGCCTTGGAGTCGGTCGGCCGCTCGCCGTCAAACCAGACGCCTTGATAGCTGGTGCCGGCGGGTTTTGCCTCGTCGGGCGCGAATGTTGCCATGACCTCGCGATAATCCTCTGGCACGAAGGCGCGGATCGCCAGTTCCCGCTCCGCGACCAGCGCCAGGGTCGGAGTTTGCACCCGACCGACCGACAGTACGTCGTCGCCCGGTGCGCCGCAGGCCAGGGTATAGGCCCGCGACAGATTCATCCCCACCAGCCAGTCCGCCTGGCTGCGGCCCCGGGCAGCGGCGGCCAGTGGATCGAATTCGCGGCCATCGCGCAGTCGGGCGAAGCCCTGGCGGATGGCGTCCGGTGTCAACGAGGAAATCCACAACCGACTGAATGGCTTGCGGCAGCCGGCGGCTTCGTACAGGTAGCGGAAGATCAGTTCGCCCTCCCGTCCCGCGTCGGTGGCGCAAACGATCCGCTCGATGGCGTCGTCGGTCAGGATGCGGCGGACCACCTCGAACTGCTCGCGGGTCTGCTCGCCAACGATCAGGGGCCAGCGTTCGGGCAGCATCGGCAGCAGTTCGCGCCGCCAGCGCTTCCAGTCGGGATGGATTTCGTGCGGTTCGGCCAGCCGGGTCAAGTGGCCGATAGCCCAGGTCACGACGTAGCCGTTGCCGTGCAGGTAGCCCTCGCCGCGCTCGCGGGCACCCAGTACCTTGGCCAGATCGCGGGCGACCGAGGGTTTTTCGGCGACGACCGCGATGCTCATTGGGGTTGCAGCGGCGCGTTCGGACCGGCCTCGCGAGCAGCGCGTTCGGCATGATCCCGGCCGGCGGGAATGGCGATGGCGGCGATGATGATGTCGCGCGGCGGCTGATGATAGGGGCTGGGACCGGTCATCTTGTTCTCGGGATGCGCCCGCCATGATGATTGCATGGCGCTGGATGAACCGGGATCATACCAAATCCTCATCCGTGGGAGTCCGCTCGCGAGCGGGTTGGGCGGCTGCGAGGCGGGTGACAGACACGGCGCGGGGATTCAGGTATAAAGACCGTGCATCGATTGCGACAGTGGCCGCCGGTTGAACCGGGAACGCTTTCGCGCGGTCAATAGAAACAGTTTCCAACCCTTGGGAGGTTTGTTTGACGATGCTGCAAAAAGACAATCTGCTGGTCAAAGCACCGGTCACGCTGACGGCGGAAAGCGTGCTGGCCACCAACAAGGTACTGCGCAACACTTATATGCTGTTGTCGCTGACGCTGCTGTTCAGCGGCCTGACCGCCGGCTTCGCCATGGTCACGAACGCGCCGCCGCTGCACTGGCTGATCACCCTGGGCGGTTATTTTGGCCTGCTGTTCGTCGTCACCCGACTGCGCAACAGCGCTTGGGGCCTGGCGGCGGTGTTCGCTCTGACCGGCTTCCTCGGCTATACGCTGGGGCCGATCCTCAACTTCTACCTGAGCCTGCCGAACGGCTCGCAGGTAGTGATGACCGCCCTGGCTGGCACTGGCGCGATCTTTCTGGCGCTGTCGGGCTATGCGCTGGTCAGCCGCAAGGACTTCAGCTTCATGGGGTCCTTCCTGATGGTGGGTATCCTGGTCGCGTTCCTGGCCGGGCTGGGCGCCATGTTGTTCAACATTCCGATGCTGTCGCTGGCGGTGTCGGGGATGGTGGTCCTGCTGATGTCCGGCATGATCCTGTGGCAGACCAGCGACATCATCCACGGCGGCGAAACCAACTACATCATGGCGACCGTTACGCTGTACATCACAATCTTCAACCTGTTCGTGAACCTGTTGCAGATCCTGGGCATCTTTTCCGGCGACGACTGATCGCCCGCCCGCTGATCCGCAGCAAATCCAGCCCCGCCCCGGCGGGGTTTTTCGTGTGCGGGTCCTTCAGTCCAGTCCCAGCTTCTTCAACCGGTAGCGCAACGCCCGGAAACTGATGCCCAGTTTCTCGGCGGCGGCGGTCTTGTTGTAGCGGGTTTCCTCCAGCGCCCGCAGGATCGCCGCCCGCTCGATCTGTTCCAGGTAGCCCTCCAGATTGCGGACCGAGGGTTGCAGGATTGGCAGGGTCTTCGGCTCGAACCCGCCGTTGGCCGGCGTAGCAAAGGGGGGGTCGAGAACTTCGTCGGCAGCGGGGACAACGGGCGCCAGGGGTGCTGGCCGTAGCGAGATCGGCTCCACCGCTGCCGGCAGCAACAAATCCGCCCCCTGGATAACCCCCTCCTCGCACAGGGTAAACGCCCGCTCCAGAATGTTCTCCAGTTCGCGGATGTTGCCCGGAAAGGCGTAGACCCGCAGCGCAATCAGCGCCGATGGCGCCAGCCTGGCCTGCGGCAGCCCGGATTGCCGGCTCAACCGCTCCAGAGTCGCCTCGGCCAGTTCCGGAATATCTTCGGGATGCTCGCGCAGACTGGGCATGCGCATCTCGATCACGTTCAGCCGATAAAATAGATCCTGGCGGAAGTCGCCGCTCTGAACCAATGCCGTGAGATCCTTGTGGCTGGCGCTGAGTACGCGCACGTCGATGGGGACTTCCGCCTGCGCCCCCACCGGTCGCACCGCCCGCTCCTGAATCGCCCGCAGCAGTTTGACCTGCATCGGCATCGGCAGGTCCGCTACCTCGTCCAGAAACAGCGTGCCACCCCGCGCTGCCTGGAACAGTCCACCCTTATCCTGGGTGGCGCCGGTGAAGCTGCCCTTCTTGTAGCCGAAGAACTCGCTTTCCATCAGGTGCTCGGGAATCGCCCCACAGTTGACTGGTACGAATGGCTGATCGGCCCGGGGGCCAGACAGGTGAATCAACCGCGCTGCCAGTTCCTTGCCGGTGCCCGACTCGCCACTGATCAGAATTGGCGCCTGACTGCGCGCCAGCTTGGCGATGAGCGCCCGTACTTCGGCCATCGTCGCCGACTTGCCGAGCAGGGTAGGGCGATTGACGCTGGCATTGTCACCGCCCCGGCTCAGCCGCAGCGCGGTCACTACCATGTCGCGCAGAACGGAGAGTTCGAACGGTTTGGACACGAAATCGAACGCACCGAGTTTCAGCGCCTCCACCGCGATTTCCATGTTGCCGTGGGCGGTGATCACTGCTACCGGCAGGTTGGGGTGCTGCTTCTGGATGTGCGCGACCAGATCCAGTCCGCTGCCGTCCGGCAACCGCAGGTCGGTGATGCACAGGTTGAAGGTCTGGCGCTTGAGCAGAGCGCGCGCCTCGTTCAGGGTTTCCGCAGGCAGACAGGTCACGCCCATCGGTTGCAGCGTCATTTCGATCAATTCGCGAATGTCGGCTTCGTCATCCACGATTAAGGCATGGCAGACATCCATTACTCCGTCTCCGGTGCTGGGCTGATGGGCGCGAAGGTGATGCGGAAACAACAGCCACCCTCGGCGATCGGCAGATATTGCAACTGGGCCCGGTTGGCCTCGCACAATTCCCGGGCCAGGTAGAGACCCAGGCCAGTACCCTTGGCCCGGGTGGTGAAAAATGGTTCGAACAGTTTGACAACATTATCCTCCGAAATACCGGGACCGGCATCGCGCACCTCCAGAAAGGGTCGCCTGCGGCCAGGGTCCAGGCCGGCGCGCAATTCGACGCGTGGAGATGCGTCGGGCCGGACCCCATGGTGACAGGCGTTGGCGCATAGATTCCACAGCACCTGATGCAACTGGTGCGGGTCAAAGTTTACCACCAGAGAATCCGGCTCCACCGTCTGGCTCCACTCGAGCGGCCGCCCATTCGCTTCGGGGGCGAACTCCCGGCTGAAAGCCTCCAGCCACGATGACAGCGCCAGCCGCTCCGGCTTGACCCGGTCGCGCCGGGCCAGATCGAGGACATCGCCGATGATCCGGTTGGCGCGCATGACATGGTCGTGAACGATTTGCGCCAGCCGCTGGTCGCTGGGGCTGGCGCTGGCCGATTCCCGCAGCAGTTGCGCGGCGTGGCTGATTGCCGTCAGCGGATTGCGAATCTCGTGAGCGATGCCGGCGGTCAGCCGGCCCAGCGCCGCCAGCTTGATTTGTTGCAGCCGCTCGGTAGCCTGTTCCGAGTCATCCAGCAAAATCAGAACGTTGGCAGATTGAACCCCATTTAGTCGGGTGAAGCGCGGGATCAGTTCCGGGCGGTGTTCGGCCGGGCGGAACGCCCGCGCCTCCAAACCGGCGCCGGCCAGCCATGCCTGCAGGCGCTCCGCCAGCGGCGGCGACAGCGCCTCCAGCATCATGCCCGATCTCTCCGCTGTCCAGCCGAGCACATCCCGGGCGGTGTCGTTCAGCAACAGTACCCGACCAGCGTCATCTGCCACCACCACCCCGTTTTGTAGGTGGCGGATAATGCCCTGGTTCAGCTCGGCGGCTTCCAGCAGCTCGAAGGTGCGTTGGCGGGCCAGCGCCTCGCTACGCCGCGCCCGCTCGGCCAGCGCGTAGATGAACCCGGCGGCGATGAATAGCGTGGCGCCCAGCACCCCCAGGCGGAGCCAGTCATCCGAGGCGTTGGCCAGACGCTCCCACAAGCCTGTCCAGCCGCCCGGCCCGCGCCCGACCCGCGCCAGCGCCTCGGTGGTTTGCCACTGGCTCATCATCCAGGAGCTGAGCAGCAGGAAGAAACCCAGCGCGGCGGACAGGAGCGCCGAAATCAACGGCAGCAAAATGCCGCTGGCGGCGACGGCAGTGATTAGCAGGCTGTTCAGACTGCTGTTCAGCCCGCCCGAGGCGTGGATTATGATGGTCAGCGCCATCAGATCGACCAGCATTTGCAGATGGGCCTGCACCGAGAGCATCGGTCGCCGCCGATAGGTGCCGGCGATAGCGAGCAGCGTCAAGATCATATAGATCACTACCGCGCCCAGGAACAGCTTTGGGTTTTGCGCGCCGAATATCCGGTTTTGCTCGCCTAATCCGAACGCCGCCAGCAGCAGCGCCGCTAACGCCAGCCGGTAGATATGAGACGCGCGAAATACCCGCCATCGGTAACGGCGATCGGGAAAAGAATCAAGGACAGCGGCGATGGGATGGGCGAGAGTCATGTTAAGGCATCTTTACCTTAGGGAAGAGCCGATGGCGAGGTTAACGGGTCGAGTGATCGAAAGGCGTCCGGGTAACTGGACGGCTGGCTGGAAGAACGGACCGTGCTCGGGTCTTTTGTCCGCGCGCCATTCTCGATTTTAATCATGCTATCGTACTCTATGCAGCGGTACGTGAAGATTAGGGCTTTTCGGGATAGAATAGATACTCCAACAGAAAGGGGGATGTAAACCGCATGAACCTGCACGAATACCAAGCAAAAGAACTCCTTCATCAATTCGGCGTGGCGATCCCCGCCGGCATCAAGGTCACGTCTCAGCAGGAAGCGATCGAGGCGGCCAAGGAGATCCGGCACGACGGGCCGTGGGTGGTCAAGGCCCAGGTCCACGCCGGCGGTCGCGGCAAGGCGGGCGGCGTCAAGTTCGTTCGCACCATTCAGGACGTGGAGGCGCAGGCCGGCCGACTGCTCGGTTCGACCCTGCACACCCATCAGACCGGCCCCGAAGGGGTGAAGGTCCACGCCCTGCTGATCCAGGACGGCGTGGACATCGCCAAGGAATACTACCTGAGCTGTCTGGTGGACCGCAGCAAGAAGCGCGTCATTCTGATCGGCTCGTCCGAGGGTGGCATGGACATCGAGGAAGTCGCCGCCAAGACGCCCGAGAAGATCCTGACGCTCGTCGTCGATCCGGTCACCGGCGTCCTGCCCTATCAGGCCCGCGATCTGGGCTTCAGGATGGGCATGGGCAAAAAGGAAGTGGACCAACTGGTCAAGGTGTTGAACGGGGTTTATAACCTGTTCGTCCATAAGGATTGCAGCATGGTCGAGATCAACCCGTTGATCGTGACCACCGATGGCCAGATGATGGCGCTGGACGCCAAGGTCAGCCTGGACGACAACGCCCTGTACCGGCACAAGGATACCGCCGAACTGCGCGATCCGACCCAGGAAGATGAACGCGAGCACATCGCCCACGAGATCGGCCTCAACTACGTAGCCTTGGACGGCAACATCGGCTGCATGGTCAACGGCGCCGGCCTGGCCATGGCGACCATGGACGTGTGCCAGTTGCACGGCGGCGAGCCGGCCAACTTCCTCGACGTGGGCGGCGGCGCGACCGCCGACCGGGTGGCGCGGGCGTTCAAGCTGATCCTGTCCTCCTCCAAGGTCAAGGCGATCCTGGTCAACATCTTCGGCGGCATCGTCCGCTGCGACACCATCGCCGAAGGCATCATCTCCGCGGTCAAGGAGGTGGGGCTGACCCTGCCGGTCGTGGTGCGGTTGCAGGGCACTAACGTGGAAGCGGGGCGTGAGATGCTGGCCAAGTCCGGCATGAACATCATGGCCGCCGACGACCTGACCACCGCCGCCAAGCTGGCGGTGGCCGCGGCGGCCAAGTAAGCGCCGGAACCTCGGCCCTCCACATAAAAGGAACAGAGCGCACCATGAGTATTCTGATCGACAAAAACACCAAGGTCATCTGCCAGGGTTTCACCGGCTCGCAGGGCACCTTCCACTCCGAACAGGCGATTGCCTATGGCACCAACCTGGTCGGCGGCATCAGCCCGGGCAAGGGTGGCGGCACCCATCTGGGCAAGCCGGTGTTCAACACCGTCTATGATGCAGTCGCCGCCACCGGCGCCAACGCCACCATGATCTACGTTCCGGCCCCGGCTGCCGGCGACGCCATTCTGGAAGCCGCTGACGCCGGCATCAAGGTCATCGCCTGCATCACCGAGGGCATTCCGGTCATGGACATGCTCAAGGTCAAGGCGGTGCTGACCAACAACTACCCGGACGTTTATCTCATCGGCCCCAACTGCCCGGGCGTGATCACCCCCGGCGGCTGCAAGATGGGCATCATGCCCGGCCACATCCACCTGCCCGGCAAGATCGGCATCGTGTCCCGCTCCGGCACCCTGACCTACGAGGCGGTCTATCAGACCACCCAGGCCGGCCTGGGGCAGAGCACCTGCGTCGGCATCGGCGGCGACCCGATTCACGGCATGAGCTTCGTGGACGTGCTGACCCTGTTCAAGGACGACCCGCAGACCGAGGGCATCGTGATGGTCGGCGAGATCGGCGGCAGCGCCGAGGAAGAAGGCGCGGCCTACATCAAGGCCAACATCAAGAAGCCGGTGGTGGCCTACATCGCCGGCGTCACCGCGCCCCCCGGCAAGCGCATGGGCCACGCCGGCGCCATCATCATGGGTGGCAAGGGCACTGCGAAAGACAAGTTCGCGGCGCTGGAAGCCGCTGGCGCCAAGATCGTCCGTTCCCCAGCCGACATCGGCGCGGCGATGAAAGGGTTCTTCAGTTAATCGTTGTTAGTTCCTGCTAGCGCGGGGCGCAATGGTTTTTGCACTGTTGCGCCCCGCATGATTTTTGCCTTGGGCGAAAGGGGAGGATTCGGCAATGGCTTACAATCGGTTTACCATCGAGTCGATCCGTAAAACTTTTGGGATCAGAATCCTGGGCGATGTTTCCCTGTTCGACGATGTGGTCCCGGTCGCGCCCAGCGTGATTCTGGCGCAATTTCTCGACCGCTACCTGCCGTTGGGCAGTGTAATTAGTACGGAAAAGGCGTGATCGGAATTCATCGTTGCTCCCGTTCTGGCGGAACTCACATATTTTATTGATAACATAAAGATTATATTGGGAATTTTACTTCACAACGTTTCAAGGCATTCGCTTTGCCCGTAGTGGACCGGCGATGCCCGGTTCAGGAGTTGCAAACAAGGCAGAGAGGCAACACCATGATCGCGGATCCTGCTTCCCTCCGTATCGCCATGGCTCAGATCGATTTCCTGGTCGGCGACATTCAGGGCAACACTGACAAAATCATCGCTGCCACCCGGGAAGCCCGCGACCGATTACGCGCCGATGTGATCACATTTCCTGAACTGACCGTCACCGGCTATCCACCCGAGGATTTGTTGCTGCGTCCCGGTTTCGTCAGTCAGGTGGAGCCGGCCATGCAACGGTTACGCGCTGAAATTCAAGGGATCGTTGCTGTTGTCGGCTATCCCACCGCCACCCCGGAAGGATTGCGCAACTCGGCGGCGGTGATTGGCGGCGGCGCCATTCACACGGTCTACCACAAGCAGTGGTTGCCGAATTACGGGGTGTTCGACGAAAAACGCTATTTCGTGGCAGGGACGGAACCGGCGGTCGTGACGATGAAGAGCGTTCGGGTCGGCATCACCCTCTGCGAGGATATCTGGCAACCGGGACCGGCACGGCAGGCCGCCGATGCGGGCGCGCAACTGCTGCTCAACCTCAACGCATCGCCGTTCCAGGCTGGCAAGGGCCAGTTGCGCCTCGATATTCTGCGCCAGCGGGTGGCGGAATGCGGTTTGCCCATCGTGTACATCAACCTGGTCGGTGGGCAGGACGAACTGGTGTTCGACGGCGGTTCGATGGTGGTGAGCGGACGCGGCGTGTTGATTCAGCGCGCGCCGTTCTGTATCGAAGGGTTGTATCCGGTCGATTTCAAGGTGGGTGCGACGGTGGAGCCGGCGCCCGGCGCCATCGCAGCGGAGCCGGGCGAGGAAGAGGCGATCTACCGGGCCATCGTGCTGGGCGTGCGCGACTACGTGACCAAGAACGGCTTTCCCGGCGTGGTGCTGGGCCTGTCTGGCGGTATTGACTCAGCGCTGACCCTGGCCATCGCGGTGGATGCGCTGGGACCGGAACAGGTCGAGGTGGTATTGATGCCCTCGCGCTATACCGCCGACATCAGCAATACCGACGCCGAACTGGAGGCCCGGGCGCTGGGAGTGAGGCACCATCTAATGCCCATCGAGCCGGCGTTCCAGGCGTTTCTCGGCATCCTGCAACCGGTGTTGGCCGGACTGCCGCCGGACAGCACCGAAGAGAACATTCAGGCCCGCTGCCGGGGCGTGCTGCTGATGGCGATTTCCAACAAGACCGGCAAGCTGGTGCTGACCAC
>JBDHRD010000030.1:0-21662 GCA_039807425.1 Candidatus Contendibacter sp.
AAGGCGACGTCGTCCTCCGCCAGCAGCAAGCGCATCGCCTATTCCTTCCCCTCCCCTTTCCGTTTGATGCGCCACAACTCGCCGGTGCGGGCGTCGTATTCGAACTCCCGCACCACACCGTCGTCGCTCAGCATCTTCAATTCGTAGACGTGGCGATCCCGCTCGAATTCCAGTTCCGCTTCCAACAACTGACCGTTGGGATGCTGGCGGCGGTGGTTGGCGATGATGGTTTCCAGCGACAAAATTTGTCCGGCGCCGCGCAGGCGGCGGATTTCCTCGTGATCGCGTCCGGCAGTAACCAGTTCGGGGACCAGGAGGCCCACCGCCAGCAGCAGCATGGCGGGAAATCTGGCAAGGCGATACATGGGCATGCCTCTCTGGAATGATGCGGGCTTCAAGCCCGCTTGCGGCCGGTAATCATGGCATGAGCCAGGTTTTCGCGGTGCAGCAGGCTTTCCCAAATCACACCGACCAGGTGTCCCACGACCAGCAGCAAGGTGAAGTTGGCGAAAAATTCGTGGACCTCCTTGATGGAGTGAATGGCCGCATCGCTGCTACCCACCAGCAGACCAGCCAGCGGACCCAGTCCCTTGTCCGCGCCGTACAGCATCAATCCGGCGACGACGGTGATGGTCAGACTCAGCAGCAAGGCGACGATCATCGCCCCGCCGGCGGGATTATGTCCCAAATGGCGTGGCGCGCGCAGGGTCAGAACTTCTCCCACGTAGCGCAGAATTTCACGCGGCCCGCGCACGAAATCGCTGAAGCGGGCGTAGCGCGGCCCGGTGAACCCCCAGAATAGTCGGAACAGGAGTAAACCAACGATGGTATAGCCGGCCCAAACGTGGATGGCTTGCAGCGACTTGCCATCCACCTGGTCCAGGAGTTCCTCGAACGGACCTTCCTGGGTGAAATAGGCGAGGGTAAAAGCGATGACCAGCGTCCAGTGGAACACGCGAACCAGCGGGTCCCAAACGGTGATTTCGTTAGCGATAGGGTCGTTCATGAGTCGCACCTTCCCCGACGCCTCCGCCGCATGGGCGGGGAGGCGGGATTTTAATTTGCGGTTCCGAGGCTTCGAGCCTTCAGTCCTCTTCCTCCGCGACCAACTCGCCGGTCGCGATCTCGTAGTACACCTCCCACTTCTTGCCGTCGTCACCCTTGATCTTCACTTCCCAGGTCTTCTTACCTTTCTTGGTGTCCTCGTAGGCCTTGGTGACCTTGCCCGGGTGCGCCTTAAGAGCCATTTCAACCGCTTGTTCCTTGGTGATGGCGGTTTTGGCCGGTGTGGCCGTGCTTGTAGCGGCTGGGTCTGGAGTAGCGGGCGCTTCGCTAGCAGTAACAGTGGCGGCGGTCGAAATGGTTACGACCGTGGCGAGGGTAGCAGCGCTGATCAGTTGATGCAGTTTCATTTGGGGTGCCTCCCGGTTGAACCTGAAATCGGGTCTGGTTATGGATTTCGGTGAGGGTCGTCATTGGAACCTCGACCTTGGCAGCGACTTTAGGGTGTTTGTCTTAAATCAAACTGAATTTTCGGGATAAGGTGCGGTGAAAGGTTTTTGGGGGGCGGTTGGCATAGCCAACCGCCTCGTTGTTTTTTTGTTTTTTTGTCTTTTTAATACATAAAAAAACAACAACAACATTTTTACCGGGTTCGGACTTCAGTCCTTCTGTTTGTTGTTGTAGTTGTCTTTTTTAGTAGTTTTAATAACAATTAAGGGCATGCAAAAACTTCATAAATTTCAATATATTGCAAAACAAAGGTGGGGGAAGTGAGGGGAGTGTTTTGGGCCTAAAGTGGGGGAAGTGAGGGGAGTAAAGTGGGGGAAGTGAGGGGAGTAAGGTGGGGGAAGTGAGGGGAGTTGTCCGGCTAAAGTGGGGGAAGTGAGGGGAGTTTTGAGGCCTAAAGTGGGGGAAGTGAGGGGAGTCTTGGAGCCTAAAGTGGGGGAAGTGAGGGGAGTCTTGGAGCCTAAAGTGGGGGAAGTGAGGGGAGTTGTCGGCAAATGGGCCTAAAGTGGGGGAAACGCGGGGAGTAAAAGTGGGGGAAGTGAGGGGAGTTGTCGGCAAATGGGCCTAAAGTGGGGGAAACGCGGGGAGTAAGTAGGGGAGAGACAGGTTTGCAATCCCCCACTTTCTGGTTTATACCCTTCCGGCGAAGCACGCGGCCCGAGGAATGCCATGAGTCCCGACATCACCGATCTGCTAGGCAACGACGTCAGAAAGCCGACGGCGCTGGTTCATTTCGAGCGGGATATGTCACTCACCGAGCAGAAGGTGATGACGCTGATCATCTTCCACTGCCAGGTCGCCGACAAGGACGAAAGCGGCTTCTACCATATCCGCAAAAGTTTCGTTCGCCGCTTCCTCGGCTGGGACGATAGCCATAACTACCCGCGTATCTACGAGGCGTTCGAGAAAATCTTCGACAACACCATCCGCTGGAATCTGCTGGGCAAGGACAAGACCTTCAAAAGCCTCAAGTGCAAGCTGATCGTCAGCCTGCTCGAACCGACCGAGACCGGTCCCTTCATCGGGTTCAAGCTCCATCCCGACCTGGAGCCGGCCATCAAGGACCCCCGGCTGTTCGCCCGGATCAAGCTCATCATGATGGCGATTCTGGCCAAGCCCAAGTACGCTTTTCCGCTCTACGAAATTCTGTCCGACTGCTACTCGCGCGGCGAGCGGGTTGCCCGACTTTCCCTCCAGGAGCTGAAGGAATCGCTGGGCATCGCGGGACCCTACTACGATCAGTTCATTGCGTTCAAGAAGGAAGTGCTCCGGCCGAACCTGGCGGCCATCAACCAGAACACCGACTGCCAGGTCGCTTACGACACTTATCGGGAGGGGAGAAAAGTGGCCGGGGTGGTGTTCACCATCGACAAGCAGGACTGGCGTCCGCCGTTGCTGGAGGAGCATCTGCACGAATTGCAAAGTTATTACCCGCCGGCTCCTGCCAATCCGCCAGCCCTGAGTGCGCCGCCAGTTCCGAACGAGGGCGAACAGGCGTTCATAGACAGCGTGAAGCTTCATCAGGTCGCCGAGGCCGACGCCTTGCAGGCGATCCGGACCCACGGCCTGAATGGAGCCCGGGCGATTCGCGATTACGCCCTGCGGCAGGCGGCGCGCAGAAAGGGAACAAAGGATCAGGTTCGGGATCTTGGTGCCTACATGGCGCGTTGTTTCCGGGAGGGTTATGGTCGCTGGGAAGAGCAGGACCAACCAGACACGAAACGCGCCGAGGCACCGCGACTGGAAGCCCAGCCTGCCGTGAAAGCGCCATCCGAAGCCGAATGCCTGGCAACCGAACTTAGAACCGCATTCCGCGCCCATCAGGGCCAACTGGTGGACGAGTGGCTGAACCGGATGTCGGCGGAGGACCGGGCGCGCTTCGACGACGAATTCGTCGCTCGCCACGCGATTTGGGCGCAGAAATTTCGCGAGCTCGGCCCCACGACGCCCCTGCTGCGTTCCGCTTTCCAGGCGTTCGCTGTGGAAACGCTGCTCGACCCCGAGCAAAAGGACATCGTCGCCTTTGCCCGGGACCGCTCGGCCTCGGACGAAGTCATCGAGTGGTTGCGGAAAACGGTTTGAAAATCGCTGGCCGGTAAGTTCCGCCAGCGCCGCTCAAGCGGATGGATTCTGATCCAGCCAGTAGCCCAGTCCCTGAGCGTTGAGTTCGATATCCATCCCCAGCACCTCGCGCCATTGTTCGGCGTTCAGTCGCCAGTCCTGCCGGGTCGCCTCGGCGTCCATCAGTGCCCACAATCCGGCCAGAATCCGCGCGCCGCGCTCTGGACCGGCGTCGCGCTCCCGTTCGGCTACCGCAAGGTGCGCATCGATCAGCCGGTGCAACTCATCGCCCAGGCGCGCGATGTCGGTAACCCGAGAGAAGTGGGTGAGGTACAGCGCTTCAGGCTGATAGGCAAGAATACGATCCACGGAAGCATGCATGACCGCCGGATCGAACTGGGTGGGTGTGGTGGTGGGAATGATCGACGGCCGGCCGTCCACGTCCAATTCGCGGAAGGAGAGTCCGAAGATGTCGCCGGTGAACAGGCAATGGCTGCGTGGGTCGTGCAGGCAAAGATGGTGGCGGGCGTGGCCGGGCGTTTCCAGGCAAGTCAGGGTCCGGCCGGCCAGGTCGAAGTGATAGCCGTCGCCGGCGGCCAAAATCCGATCAGCGGGCACGGGCAGCAACTCGCCGTACAGCCGATGGGCCTCGTCCGCGCCGTAGACCGCCTGGACCGCGGCGAACAGTTTGGCGGGATCGGCCATGTGCGGCGCTCCGCGTGGATGGACGACCAGACGGGCTTCGGGAAAAGCCTGCATCATCGCGCCCGCGCCGCCGGCGTGATCCAGATGGACGTGGGTCAGGAACACGTAGTCCACGCTGGCCGGTGTCAGACCCAAAATCCGCAGCGCTTCCAGCGCGCGCGGCAGACAGGCGTTGCTGGCGGTGTCCACCACGGCGACCCGGCCGTGTTCGACGATGAGGTGGATGGCGGCGAGCCGGGGCCGGATGTAGCCGGCATCGAAGGCGTGAATGCCATGATCGTAGCGCAGTAGTTCGAGCATGAACGTTCTCGTTAGTGATGGGGTGATGAAGTCCAAACAGTGCTTGCTTAGGGCGAATGGGCGTCGAATCGCTGAGTTTCGACGCGAGCCAGGGCTACCGGCGTGGTTCGATCCGCCGCCAGCCGCGCCACCCAGGCGTTCGCCGCGCTGGCGGTGATCCCCTGCACCCCGTTCGGAAACAGGCCACCCGCCAGCACCAGCAGCGCCATGACGCCGGCGATCAGCACCTCGCGCGGCCGCAGATCCATCACCGTCACCACCGCCGGATCGGTGGCCGGCCCCAGGAACGCCCGCTGGAAGAAGCCGAGGACGTAGGCGGCGCCCAGCACCGCGCTGCCGACGGCGACGAGCGCCAGAGTGGGATGGACTTGCCAGACGCCGATCAGGATCAGCAATTCGGCGGCGAAGCCGCTGGTGCCGGGCAGGCCGATGGACGCCATGCCCAGCAGCAGGAAAAAGGCCGTCAGCCGGGGCAGTGGCCGGGCCAGTCCGCCCAGGCTCGCCAAGTCGGTCGAGCCCAGCCGGTGGTGCAGAAAACCGGCCATCAGGAACAGGCCGCCAGCGATCACCCCGAAGTTCGCCAGTTGAAACACCGCGCCCTGCAGGCCCTGAATATTCAGGGTCGCGATCCCGACGATGACCAGTCCGACATGGCTCACGCTGGAAAACGCCAACACCTTGCGAAGATTTGCCTGTTGTAGCGCCACCAGAGCCCCGTAGAGCGCGCCAAATCCACCCAGGGCCATCAGGAGCCACCCGTAATCGTGCGCGGCTTCTGGGGCCAGCGGGACGGCAAAACGGAGGATGCCGAACGCGCCGAGCTTGAGGCCGACCAGCAGCGCGCTCAATCCCGTCGGCCCCTCGCGCAGCACGGTCGGCAGCCAGGTGTGGAACGGAAACAGCGGAGCCTTCACGGCGAAGCCAAACAACAGCAGCAGGAACACCGGAACTTGTGCCGTGGCCGGGAGCGGGCGGGCGAGCAGAACCGGATAGTCGAAGCTCAGCCCGCTCGGCGCGGGAACGCCGGCGGCGCTGGCGTGGCCCAACCCCAGCAGCACGATGGCGAATAGCAGCGGAATCCCGCCGGCCAGCATGAACAGGGTGTACTTGACGGCGGCGAAGCGCCGTTCCGGCCCGATGCCCCACAGGCTGATCAGGAAATAGATCGGGATCAGCGTCAATTCCCAGAACAGGAAGAACAGCACCAGGTCCAGGGCGCAGAACACCCCGATGGTGAAGCTCTCCAGCGCCAACAGCAGGGCGAAGTACAGCCGAGGCATGAACTGGATGGAGGTCCAGGACGCCAGGATGACCCCGCAGAACAGCAGCGCCGTCAGCGGCGGGAACAAGGCGGCGAGGCCGTCGATGCCGAGCAGGTACTGAACGTTCAGGCTGGGAATCCAGGACGCCCGTTCCACGAACTGCATCCCGGCGCTGTCCAGGTTCAGGGCCGCCAGCATCGCCAGCGCCAGGATCAGCTCCAGCACGGCCCCGGCCAGCGCCACGACCCGCGCCGCGCGGCCCTCGGGCAGAAACGGCAGCAGCAACGCCCAGGCCAGCGGCAAAAGGATCAACGCGCTCAGAATGGGAAAGCCGAGCGAGTCGACAGCGGATAGATGTTCAGGATTAGGCGGCACTCTTGCCAAGCTCCTTGGAAAAGTGGTGAGAGCTGATTTGCAGTTTCCGGCTCAGGTACAAACGGTGGGCGTCGTGTCGGGTTACGCCCGAGTCAAGATGAAATTGGTCGCAGGATAATTCCTTTGCTTTTTCCAGGAGCCAGTCAAGCAGCATTCCACCATGGCCACGCTTGCGGAACGCACTCCGGCTGATAAGGTCGTCCACATAGAAGATCCGTCCCCAAGCCAGGAATTCGGCAACACGATAACCCGCCACCGCGACTATCTGGTCGTACGAGACGATATATACGAGAAAATAACCATGGCTCTTCATTTGGCGCTGGACCCGCGCCACGAATTCATGTTCCAAGAGATATGGTCTCAGTTCATGCAACGCGGGAAAGCAGGCTTTTATTTCAGCCTCTGTGGAGGCGATGCGAACATCCATGGGTTTTTCTGGAATCACGGATGCGCCTTCTTATTTCGTGTAAGGAAGGGAATGACTAGGGTTTGGCCGCTGGCAACGAGTAAGTGACCTTCGTGCCTTCGACTTTTACATACTCTTGTTTTATAAGCGATTTGTAAACTGCATCGATGTCGCTTGATGGAATATCCTTACCACACCTTGCGTGGATGGTGCTTAACAGAGTCTTGGGCGTGCGCGGTTTCGAAGCCTTGCGTTTGATGAGATCGTCCACAGCGATTTCGACGAGTTCCTCTATCGCTGGCCTGGATTGTGTGTTATTCGATTTCTGTTGAATAATCTGGATGTTAGGTTGCCACATTGCGGGTGGAGGAGCGGCAAGGCACGGCATTTCTTCGATGGACGCCGACCGTGCGGCGAAAACTTTTTTGCTCTTGAGATGCTGGATCAATGGATCGAAGCCAGTATCTTTCGAAATGATGTGAAAGAATCCCGATGGTTCGGTTGACGCCAATACGCCGAGATAGTACGCGATGTGAAAATCGAGAGCATTTCGCCCGGAAGTTTCCAAAATAATATACTCCGCTCTTTCTCCAAATTCTTGCATGGCTAATACGAGTTCGACCGGCAGCCTGGTATTGTTGGGTCCAAGGAATACCCGTACTCGAAACTGCTCGCCTTTCAAGAGCGCAAGCGATTTCACTTGGACGTTTTCGTAGTCGATCAAGACGTAACTAATTTTCATGCTGCTATCGGTTCCAGTAATCATTTCCCATCGACGATGGAGAAACGCATGATTAATGTCCACTTCCCGCCTCGAATATCCTTGCCACGTTCTCCACTGCTCCACTGATCGTTTCCAGCCACGGATGGGCGTAAAGGCCAACGCTGACCATCACCGCGCACAACAGCGCCGCCATAACCAACTCCCGGTCGCGCAAGTCGGTCAGGGATGGCGGTGAATTCCCTGGATTGCGGGCCAGGAAAATCCGCTGATATGACCACAGCAGATAGCCCGCCGCCAGCACGTTGCCGGAGGCGGCCAGCGTGGCGACGCCCCAGCCGCAGGTTTCGAGCACGCCTTCCAGCGCCAGGTGAGCAGCCTCGAAACCGGGCGTGCCCGGCATGGCGATGCTGCCCAGCACCACCACCAGAAAGGTCAATCCAAGCAGAGGCGCGGCGTCGAACAGTCCGCCCAGGCGATAAAACCGGGTGACGCCCAGCCGGCGTTGCAACAATCCCGCGACCATGAACAGCCCGGCCGTGGCCAGCCCCAGATTCAGGCTTAGCAGCAGGCTCCCCTGCAACCCCGGCAAATTGAGCGCGAACAGCCCGACCATGAGACCGCCGGTGTGGCTGACCACGGCGAAGGCCAGCAGCCGGCGCAGGTCCTTTTGCATCAGGGCGAGCAGCGCGCCGTAGCCCATGCCGGCCAGACCCAGCACGATCGCCGCGCCAGCCCACTGCTGGGTCGCGGCGGGCAGCAGCGGGAACACGAAGCGCAGCAGCGCATAAACCCCCACCTTCACACCCGCCAGCAGCGCCAGACCCACCGCGACCGTGCCGTGCTGGGCCACGACCGGGAACCAGGCGTGAAACGGGAACAGGGCCAGCCGCACCGCCAGGCCGCCAAACACCAGTACGAAGATCAATGACTGCAAACCCGGCGACGCCGGCGTGGCCAGCAGAGCGGACAGCTCAAAGGACCAGTCGCCCTCCGTCGCGGTGGCGTGGTTCCAGCCCAGCAGCACGATTCCGGCCAGCAGCGCCGCCAGACCGCTCGACAGGTCGCGGACCAGTCGCCAGGCCGCCCGCCCGCGCACCGGGCTGGTGCCCCAGCGCCAGACCAGGAATGCCACCGGGATGATTTCGGCCAGCGCGAACAGCCAGAATTGCAACAGGTTCAGCGCGGTGAACATGCCCATCAGCGCCGCTTCCTGCGCCAGCACGCCCGCGACCAGCACGCCCGGCCGTTCGCGCCGGATCGTTTGGGCGTAGAGCAGGATCAGCAGCGTCAGCAGCGCCGTCAGCGGCAGGAACAGCACGCCGAGGCCATCGATGCCCAGGTGGAGGTTCAGCCAGGGCAACGGTTCGACCCGTTCAACCAGTTGCGCGGCGGGATCGTGCGGGTGGAACCGGATCAGCACCGCGATCGTCAGCAGCAGCTCCACGCCCGCCGTCGTCAGACCCAGGGTCAGCGCCGTTTGGATGCGCCGCACGCGCCAGGCCGCGACCATTCCGACCAGTGGCGTCAGCAGCAACAGGCTCAAGAGCGGAAAACCGGCCAGCCCGGCTTCCGGACTTTCGCCCGCCCGCCCGATCTCGCGCAGGCCCACCAGCGCGATGAGAACCATCAGTATCGCCGCCATCCAGGCCCAGGACCGCCGCAGCCCGCGCTCGACTCGATCCAGCCCGCGTCCCAGTCGGCGACTGGCGGCTACGATGCCCTGCCCGGCGGCCCGGAATACCAGCAATTCCTCGAACCCGTGAACCACCGCCGCCGTTCGTTCGGTGAGCCAGCCCAGCACGCCGGGATCGCGGTCATGGGCATTGGGCGCGCGCTCCAGAATCCGGCCGGCGCCAACCTGGCGTTCTTCCCACTGAGCCAGCGACGACAAGACATTGACCGCCGGAGCCGGCAGCCCGGTGGCCCGATCCACCACGGCGGCGTCAAAGCGGTTCAGCGCGCGGGCCAGTCGGCGCACTGGCCGCACCACGGCCCAGTCCGCCGCATCCTCCAGCCAGAACCGTTGCAACGCCGCCGTGTAGGCGCCACGTTGCCGCGCGAGAAAAGCAGGGACCGGGCGGACATGCGCTCCGGGCGGGGGGTACAGGACCGAGGGCGCGCGGAGAAACTGGTAGCCGCGAACGATAGCGTGGCCGCACAGGTGAACCAGCGCCAGCCTCCAGAACCCGAGGCCGCAGGCGAGGAACATCAGCCCAAGCTGGCCGGTGGTGGAAAAGATGAGCGCGCTTTTGATGTCGGTCTGGGCCAGGCCCGCCCAGAAGCCGTACAGGGCCGTCGCCAGTCCGATGACCGCCAGCGCCGTCATGGCCGCCGGCGACTGCTCGAACAGCGGTTGCAGGCGCAGCAGCAGATAAACGCCGGCATGAACCATGACCGCTCCGTAGAACAAGGCGCTCGACGGGGTGGGTCCTTCCATGGCCCGGGCCAGCCACGGCGCCAGCGGAATTTGGCCTGACTTGGTCAACGCCGCCAGCAGGAAGCAGCCGGCCAGCATCCCCGCCTGACCCGGACTGGGTCCCGTCGCCCCCGCGTTCACCGTCGCCCAGTCCACGCTCCCCAACCAGTGGAACGCCAGAGCGATGCCGAGCAGGAAACCGGCGTCGCCGATCCGGTTGGTGACGAACACGCGGGTGGCGTTTCCCGCCGCTACTGGCCGGTCCTGGAAAAACGCGATCAGCAGGTAGGAACACAGCCCGGCGACTTCCCAGCCGACGAAGGTCAGCACCGCGTTGCCGCCGAGGACCAGCAACAGCATCGCGGCGCTGAACAGGCTCAGGATCATGAAGAAGCGATGAAAGCCAGCTTCCCGGTGCAGATAGTTCACCGAGAACCGGGCGACCAGCAGGCACAGCAGGGCGGCCAGGGTCGCCAGCGTCAGACCGAGCGGATCGACGACGAAGTTCAAATCCACCCGGTAAGCGCCGCTGGTCAGCCAGGAACCCAGCGTCAGCCGTTCCGGCAGTTCGCCCGCCAGCCGGGCGGCGACCAGCGCCAGCGTCGCCGCGAACGAGATGGAAATGGCGGTCAGCACGATTCGACCGGTGTGGCGCTCGTGCGCTTCGCCGCTGGTCCCGCCAAACAGGATGGCCCCGCCGATCCACAACGCGGCGGCCAGCGGCAGGCCCGGAACGAGACCGGCGATCCACTCAAACATGATCGTTCCCTCCAATACGAGCCGGCGGCAGCGGGCCGGCGTGCCCCCGATACCAGTCGCCCGAGCGGGCGCGCTCGGGCAACGGCTGCACCAGGCTGGTCCATGGGGCGAACCCCCGCGCCGGATCGAAGATCGAAAATTCGCCGCTGTCGGGGTCCATGGCGATCAGATGCACCCAGCCGTTGCCGATCAGTTCCTGCAACGACGGCTGGCGGCCGTAAATCGCGACCAATACCTCGGTGCGGGCCTCGACCACGATCTGCAAGCGCAGCGGTTCGTGAATCTCGATCATCTGCCGCGGCAACCCGGTGCGCAGGTCGCTGCTCGTTCCTTCCATCACCGCGAACAGCCCGGTGACGTTGTGCGGCAGTTTGGTGCCGCAGCCCAGTCGCTCGTTGTTCACGGTGGAAAAGTAATACTCCAGGTTGATGCCCGCGCCGACCGGTCCGACCGCCAGCAGCACGCCCTCCAGCACAATCCCGTCGGGGTCCGGGGTCGGGTCGTAGGAGATCAGGAACGCGCGCCGATCCAGGAACAGCCCCTGGCTCATCGAGCGCCGACCGACCAGCGCGGCGGCGTTGGTCGCATGGCCCAGTTCCGGTCGCGCCTGGCTGAAGTCGCGGGCGCGGCTGATCATGTGGCGCAGCGCCTGGGCCGGTGTGGGCTGACGTGGGGCCGAGGCCAGGCGGCGGCAGCGTTCGTGGGCCGACAGCGCGCACGCCTGATCCAGCTCCCGTCGCAGCGTGTCCAGGGCCTTTTTCGCCTCGGCTGGCAGGTCGTCCAGATCGTAGAAGGTGATCTGTTCGTCACAGGTGTTATGTTCGGCCCCGACGAACCGGCTATCCGCCGGAACGGGAATGCCGCGCTCGGCTAGCAGCGCCCGCACTTCTGAACGGTTGGCCATGGCGGCGAAGGCGCGGGCATTCGGGCCGCCGTGCCGCCCGCTGCACGCCCCACAGTCATAAGCGGCCAGATGCGGATTGTTCTGGCTCATTGAACCGTGACCCATCAGCACCACCACCGGCGCGAATTGCGCGGTCAGGCCGATGTTGCGCAGCAGGGCGGCCACCCGGTCCGCCTGTTCGGCGTCGGTGAAGCCGAGACGCGGATTTTCCGTGGTGGCCGGGGCGGTGGGGTCGGTGGCCGTGACCGCGACCTGCGTGGCAGGCGGCGGCGTCCACCAGACAGCGACCGCTTCCGCGAACCGCGCTTGCGGGAGCGGGGCCAGGACCTTGCCCGCCAGCGCCAATAGCGCGCCCGGCGCCAACAGGTCGATCAGCGGGAACGACGATACCAGGTTGCGCCGCAGTTCCGGGTAGAACGTTCGCAGCCGGTCGCGCAGCGTGCGTCGCCGGTCATGTTTGGCAAGTTCGGTCTCGGTTCCGGGTCGCCCCACTTCGCGCACTTCGTGGGCGGGCGTGGCCACCACCGGACAAAGCGGGGTCACTTCGTGGTCGTCCAGCCCGCGCCAGTTCATCACCACGCCGAAGAAACCGGCTGCACCCAGCGTCTCGATGCGCGGATTCAGCTCTTCCAGATGGCGGCGGAAGCCTTCCTCCCGGTCGTCGATGCAAAAGATCACCTGAGCCTGCGGCCGTTGCTCGCGCGCCGCCCAGCGCCCACGCCCGTGGTTGTTGGCCAGTGCGTTGAGCAGCGCCTCCCGGTAATGGCGCTCGTAGGCGCACAGCCAGAGCGCACCCCGCAAGTTGGCTGGCAACTCATCCAGTATCGCCAGCAGGCGCTCGATCTCCGCCGGGGCCAGCGTGCGCAGTTCACCGCCGGACAGGCCGAGATGCTGGGCCAGCCGGAACAGCCGCCAGGCGTTGCCGTGAACCGTGGGCGCGTCAGATTCCGCCGCCGCCGGACTGTGCCGCCAGGTCCAGATCATGTCGGCCAAGGCATCCCAGACCTCACCCCCCAGCCCCCTCTCCTTGACCGGAGAGGGAGAACTTGAAGGCTCCTCTTCTCCATTGCTGGAGAGAGGGCCGGGGGGTGGGGTCTCTACCAGCGCCCTTGCCCGGCTGGCCAAGTACTCGGGCAAGCGTCCTTCGTGAAGCGCCTGCCGGACCAGCGCCTCCGCCGGACGTGCGGTGAAATAAGCGCACAGGGCCGGCAACGTCCCCTCCACACCCCAGGTTTCGCGGCACAGGCGCTCGATCCACAGGCTGTCGAGACACAGCCGCACCGCCAGATAATCGGTCAGCGTGACCGGGGTTTCCCGGTTGGCCGGGTAATGGGGATGCTGCTGGCGCCAGTTCATCATCCCAGACCAGCCCGGCAATTCCAGAGCCAGGCGGGTGAGATAGCCTTCCCAGCGCGACTCGGGCAGACCCAGCCGGCGGAGTTCGGCGCCGATGGCCTCGACCGGATCGTCGGACCAGCGGGCCAGCGCCGCGCGCCAGTCGGTCAGTCCGGCGAAGGTCCAGGCCAGATCGCTGCCCGCCAGCCGCCGCCAGGCCGCGTACAGCCCTTCGCCGCGGTCGGGCAGGCGCCACGCCGCCAGTCCCTCGTCGAGATGCGCGGCGCACAGGCGGATGAGGACGGGGCGCACCCGATCCAGCAGGTCCTGGCCGGCGAGCGTTCGCAGCAACCCGCGCAGCGTGAGGCCCGCGCCCACATCCACGAACAGCCGCTCGACCAGCGCTGATGCTTCCGCTCGCATGTGCTGATGGACGACCGGTTCCCGTTCGTCCGCCGTGCTTTGCGCCTTGAACCGCGCCAGCAGGGATTTCGCCAGGTTCAATTGCAAGTCCACCAACTCTTCGGGATGGAGACCGTCGGCGGGCAACCGGAAACTTTCCAGACAGGCCCGCCATAAATCTTCCACAGCGTCCCGTTCGCCCGTCACGCCATCCCGCGCCGCGGCTTCCAACAGCCGCTGACGCTCACTCGCGGGCACATCCTCCTGAAACCGGCGGGTGGCTTCGAGTTCTTCCATTCGCCAGACGAGCTGGCTCGGGGTCAGAGCGTCCACGCCGTGGACCAGGGAAACGCGCAACGCTTCGCCGCGCCGGATTTCCCGCGCGCCCAGGCGAACCAGCGCAGCGTCGGCCCGCGCTTCTGCGCGCTCGGCCAGCACCGCCGTCAAATCTGCATCGGTGATCCGTCCGGTCTGGTACTGGCGGCGGAATTCCGCCTCCGGCCAATAGGCGCGAATCCCGGTCAACTGTTCGGCGGCCGCCAGCGCGTCCTCGAACGACAGATGCTGATAACCGTGCAGGGTGTTGTGATGGACGAAGTTCAGAATTGGCGCTTGGCCGGGCAATACGTGGTCGAGATGCGTCACCGCCCGTTCGATGATCTGGCGCGGTTCGAGCGGCGTCGGCTGAGAGGCGCGGGCGGAATCGTGATGGGCGATGGCGGACATGGCGTTCTCCTGCTCCTACAACAGCCGGGTAAAGAGGGCGCTCAACTGGGCGACCGTGGCGTTCATCAGACCGGTGGCAAGCGCCGGCTGAAGCCCCAGGGCCACCAGTCCCACCATCAGCGGAGCGGCCGCCGCCCACTCGCGCGGCTGCAAGTCATGGAGTTTCGCCAGTTCCGGGCGCGGCGGACCGGCGAACAATTGGCCCATGGTGCGAATCGCGTAGGCCGCGCTCACCAGCACGCCGAGACTCATCAACAGCATCAGTCCGCCCCACCGCTCGAAGCCGCCGAGCAGGGCGTGCAGTTCGGCCACGAAGCCGGCCAGGCCGGGCATTCCCATCGAGGCCAGCAACGCCAGGGTGACCAGCAGGGTGAAGCCGGGCGTCACTCGCGCCAACGCGCCGTAATCGGTTACTTCACGGCTGTGGGTACGCTCGTACAGCAGGCCGATCAGCAGGAACAGCGCGCCGGCGATCAGGCCGTGAGCGGTCATTTGCAAGGCTGCACCCATCAGTCCGGTCTCGTTCAGAGCGGACATCCCCAGCAACACCACGCCCATGTGGCTGATGGAGGAATAGGCGATCATCGCCTTCAAGTCGCTTTGCCGCCAGGCCAGCAGCCCGCCGTAAAGAATGCTGGCCAGCGCGATGCCGACCAGCAGCGGCTGCAACAGCACGGTTGCCTCCGGCAGCATCGCAATCACCCGCAGCAGGCCGTAGGCGCCCATCTTGAGCAGCACGCCAGAGAGTAGAATGCTGACCGGACTGGGCGCTTCGACGTGGGCCAGCGGCAGCCAGCCGTGCAGCGGGAAGATGGGAATCTTCACCCCGAAGCCGACCAGAAACGCCAGCAGCAGGAGTACCTGTTGATCGCGGGGCAGACTGACCGCCGCCTGGGCGATGGCCGCCATGGCGAACGACGGCGTCGGCGTGCTCCGGTAGGCCATGATGAGGCCGATCAAAATGAAGATGGCCCCGCCCATGGTGTATAAGACGAAGCTCAGGCTGGCCGCGTGCCGTTTTTCCCCGCCCCACAGGTCTATCAGGAAAAACAGCGGAATCAGCGTCAGCTCCCAGAACATGAAGAACAGGGTCCAGTCCTGGGCCATGAACACGCCGAGCATGGCGAATTCCAGAATCAGCATCCAGGCGTAATAACCCTTGACGCGAGTGGTCACCGATGCGGAAGCCAGCAGCGCCACGAGGGTCAACAGGGTAGCCAGCAGCACCATCGGCAGGGATAGCCCGTCCACCCCCAGCGCGTAGGAAACGCCGAGGGCCGGGCTCCATACCACCTGTTCCACGAACTGGACCGCCGCCGTGGTTCGGTTGAACGTGGCGAGCAGGCTCCAGGCCAGCGCCAGGGTCAGTCCGGCGTGAAACAGCGCGACCGCGCGGATGAGGCGTGGCTGGGCCGCCGGCAAGAGGGCGACCAGAACCGCGCCAAAGAACGGCGCCCACAGGATGAAACTGAGCATTTGCATGGTCGATAATATCCATTGCTGGCGTCAGGGATAGCGTCCGCGCATGATAATCGCATACTGCGTGAGGGCGGGATAGGCTCCCATCGCGGTAAAGTCGGAAGATTGGACTGGTGCCTGCAGGGCGGCTTCGTCCAAACCACTCCGGGAGGAAAATTCGCGCCCAATATTCCACGTGGAATATTCTGCCGCTAGATGCTTTCCTGAATACTGTAATGTTCGCCCGGCGCCGTCGGGCTTGACTTTTCCATGTTCCACCCTGGAGGTTTAACCCATGCCCCTTCTCACCTTGCAAACCTCGGTGCGCCTGACCAACCAGCAACGTTACAACCTGCTCGCGCCGCTCTCGCAAATCGTCGTCGAGTGCATCGGTAAACCGGAACGCTACGTCATGGTGACCGTCAGCGAGGCAGCGATGCTGATGGGTGGCGCGGAAGGCCCGACAGCCTACGCCGATATCCGTAGCATTGGCAGCCTGAATGGGGCGGTCAACCGCAAGTTGTCGGAACGGATATGCGCATTGCTGAAAGAGCAACTCGACATTCCGCCTGACCGGGTCTATCTCGGTTTCACCAGCGTCAGCGCCGAGAACTGGGGCTGGAACGGCGGCGTGTTCGGTTAAATTCCGCCATTTCACGTCATGGAGCAGCGAAGGGGTATTCGCCACGGCGGTAGTCCGCGACTATGCGCCCGAAGCGCCTCTCCTCGTCCGGGTCAACCGGGCGCCGAACGTGGCGCGGCCGTATCAGGCCGGCGCGGATTTCGCGCTGTCAGTGGGGCAGGCCGCTGGCGAAATCCTCGCCAGTCATCTGCTTGGCGAACAGGCGGTCGCGGCCGAGCAGTGGCTCAAACCAGACGCACAGCACGAACGCGGCGATGCTGGTCATCGCCACCCAGCATCCCCTCGATGTGCGCCAGCTCAATCGGGTGATCGAAATCGCGGTGCGTCCGCGCAACGAAGACAAGTCGCGACTCCTGCGCGGGACGGCATCGGTATGATATTTTGGGGCGTGGGGGAACCGGAACACCGGCAGGCCGGGGATGCCGGGCCGGATTGAGGCGCGAGCGCCGAACGCTTGCGCACCGTTTGTATACCGTTATCGTCGGAGTCCTGTTCATGATGGAGCATCTTGTACAAATCATCCTGCTGCTGGGCGTGGCGGTCGTGGTGGTGGTCACGTTTCAGCGCCTGCATATCCCGACCGGTCTCGGGTATTTGCTGGTCGGCTTGATCCTTGGACCCCATACGATCGGACCGACCGTCTATGTGCCGGAGTTCAAGGCGCTGGCCGAGTTCGGCGTGGTTTTTCTGCTCTTTACCATCGGCCTGAATTACTCCTTGCCTCAACTGCATGCCCTGCGGCATCAGGTGCTGGGGCTGGGAACGGGACAGGTGGCGTTTACGACCGCCATCGTTGGCGTCATCGTCTGGCTGGCCGGATTGCCCGCCGCTGCCGCCTTCGTGATCGGGGCAGTGTTTGCGCAGTCCTCCACCACGCTGATCGGCCGGCAATTGACCGAGCAGGGTGAAGAGAACAGTCGCCACGGCCGCATGGGACTGGCCATATCGGTGTTCCAGGACGTCACGGCGGTGCCCTTTCTGGTCGTCATCCCCGTGCTGGGCATCGCGGTCGGTGCCAGCGTGCTGGCTGGCGCGCTGGGATGGGCGCTTGCCAAGGCGGTGCTGGCGTTCGCACTCGTGTTTCTGGTCGGGCATTGGTTGCTGCGGCCACTGTTTCACCTGATCGCGGCCCATCGTTCGGCGGAGGTTTTTACCCTGACCGTGCTGCTGGTCGCGTTGCTGGCGGCCTGGACGACCAACAGTCTGGGGCTGTCGCTGGCGTTTGGCGGATTCCTGGCCGGGATGATGCTGGGCGATACGGAGTTTCGCCATCAGGTGGAATCCAGCATCCGCCCCTTCCGTGATGTATTGCTCGGCCTGTTTTTCGTCGGCATCGGGATGCTGATCGAACCCGCGGTTATCTACCGCATCTGGCCCTGGGCCTTGCTGGGGGCGCTGCTCATCCTGGTCAGCAAGACCCTGATCGTGGCGGGGCTGGTGCGCAAGAGCGGCATTGACGCCCTGACGGCGTGGCGCATCGGACTGGTGGTGTCGGTCGGTGGCGAATTTGGTTTTGCGCTCCTGGCCATCGCCCTTGATGCTCGCGTGATCGATCCGCGTCTGGGGCAAATTGCCCTGGCCTCGGTTCTGTTCTCGATGGTGGCAGGCTCGTTGCTGATTCGCTTCAACCACGCCATTGCCGCCCGCCTGGTCAGGTCCCGGCAGGGCGAGGCGCGGGGGCTGCCGGTCGGCTTACCGGATGCCCCCAGACAGGTCATCATCGGCGGTTACGGGCGGGTAGGCCACGCCATCGCGGTGCTCTTACAGATGAGCAAGGTGCCCTTTATCGCCTTTGACATCGACCCCAAACGGGTCGCCCAGGGCCGGGCGGCCGGCCATCAGGTGGTGTACGGCGATATCTCCGACCCGGAATTGCTGGCCGCCGCCCAGCCCCAGCAGGCGGCGCTGATTCTGATCACTATTGACGACGCCGAGACCGCGTTGCGGACGGTTTCATTACTGCGCAACCTGTGTCCGCAAACGCCCATCGTCACGCGGGCGCGGGACCTCGAAGCGAGTTCCCGCCTGTTGGCGGCCGGCGCCCTGCATGCCCATCCGGAAGCCATCGAATCGAGCTTGCGACTGGGCGCGATCGCTTTGCAGATCCTGCATGTCCCGACCAAGGATGTCGATCTGATCCTGGAGGGCGTGCGGGACCGGAACTACCAGCCGGTGATCGAGGAAAAACAGGACCGGTAGCGGCGATCGGGCGACCGGCGGCGCTGGCTCCGCTGCCGATCAAACCCCCGGCTTCGCGAGCGAGGTGACTGCGAATGAATGACTGCGGTCATGGTTTCCCGAAGGCCGACGGATAACATGGGTCGTAGCTATCGCCTGGTGAGAAATGCCATGAAATGTTTCAAGAACATTCTTTACCTCGCCGAACCCAGTCTGGACCAGACCGCCGCCTTGGCTCGCGCCGTCTCTCTGGCGGACAACAACCAGGCGCGGCTGACCTTGCTGCAGGTTAGCGAGCCCCCGCGGACCGGTATCCTGGTTGAGAGCGGTACGCTTGAGACCCGATACGCCGAGGTGTGCCAGAGCATGGCGGCCAGTCTGGAGGCCATGGCCGCGCCTTGGCGGGATCGCCTGGCTATCAGCATCCAGGTTCGCCTGGGTACGCCCTTTCTCGAGGCCATTCGCGAAGTCCAGGCCGGGGGGCAGGATCTCATCATTAAGCTGGCCAGTCCCGAAGCCGGCCTCCTGAACCGTTTCCTGGGCGGTATCGATTTGCAACTGCTGCGCAAATCCCCCTGCCCCATCTGGATTCTGTCACCCCAGGATCGGGACCACTACCGCCGTATCCTGGCGGCGGTGGATTTTGACCCCTGGCGTCCCGAAGCGGAGAGTGACGCTTTCAACCGGCGCATTCTGGAATTGAGCAGTTCCCTGGCCCTCTCCGATTTCGCTGAACTGCACTTGGTCCACAGTTGGGAACCTCTCTCGGAGGACATGATGCGCCTCTGGAGCGAGCCGGATGACGCCGCGAAAGTCGCGGACTCGGTGAATACTGAACATCTCCGCCATCAGCAGGGTCTCGAGCGATTGACTCGCAAACTGCGGGGCTGGATCGGAGCCGACGCCTATGACTACCTCAAGCCGTGCCCCCACCTGCTGCAAGGCAGCGCTCCCGAGACCATCCCGGCCCTGGTGGATCGGCTCAAGTTCGATCTGGTCGTCATGGGTACGGTAGGCCGCAGCGGCATCCCCGGCCTGATCATTGGCAACACGGCAGAGGCCATCCTGAGCCAACTCAAGTGCGCCCTGCTGGCGGTCAAGCCGGATGGCTTCGTATCACCCGTGACGCCGCCGGAATAAGACAAGCGCCGGGACCGACGAACCCGATACCGACTCTTTTAACCCCCGGAGGGGCCTGCTTGGAACCCGAATCCTTCGTTGAATCCGCCGTGGTGCTGTTGGTGGCCACTGCCTTGGCCGTGACCATCTTTCGCCGCTTTGGTCTGGGTTCGGTGCTGGGCTTGCTGGTGGCCGGCATTTTGATTGGCCCCTACACCCCGGGGTTTGTGGTGACCCAGAATGTCGAGGCGGTCCGCCACTTCACCGAACTTGGGGTGGTGCTGCTCCTCTTCGTCATCGGCCTGGAGATGTATCCGCACCGCCTTTGGTCCCTGCGCCGCGCCATGTTTGGGCTGGGCAGCCTGCAGATTCTGATATCCGGTGGCGTGATCGCCCTCTTCATGCACCTCTCCGAGCCCGACTGGGGCATCGACCTCCTCGCTGGTTTGACCCTCGCCCTGTCTTCCACGGCGTTCGTCATGCAAATCTTGCAGGAACGCGGCGAGATCGCCAGTCCCCACGGTCAGACCATCTTCGCCATCCTTCTGATGCAGGATCTGGCCGTCGTTCCCTTGCTCGCCCTGGTGCCGATTCTGGGGGATGTCGGCTCCCTGGGGGGTGAGAAGCCACTCTACCAGCAGGTCCTCATCGTCATCGCCGCCATCGGCATGGTCATGGCCTCCGGCTACTACGCGATTCCCCGCATCCTTGATGTGCTGGCGCGTCAGAACAATCGGGAAGCCTTCTTTCTGGTCGCCATGGCCGCCGTCTTCACCGCCGCCTGGGCCATGGAAAAGGCCGGGTTGTCCATGGCATTGGGGGCGTTTCTGATGGGAGTGGCTCTTTCCGGTTCCCGTTACAACCTGCAAATCCAGGCCGCCATCGATCCCCACAAGGGCCTGCTGATGAGCCTGTTTTTTGTCGCCGTGGGCATGTCGGTGGATGTGGACGCCCTGGCGTCGGCGCCCTGGCTGTTCCTGAGCCAGGTCATTGCGATTGTCGTGATCAAAATCGTGGTCCTCCTGGGCCTCTGCCTGGCCTTTCGCGAGACCCGCCAGACAGCGACACGGGTCGCTTTCATCCTGTCCCAGGGTGGCGAATTCGGTTTCGTACTTTTTGGCGCTGCCAAGGCCATGGGCATCCTCGACGACAATACCTTTGTGCTGTCCGTTGGCATTATCTCCTTCAGCATGTTGATCACCCCCTTGCTGGTCAAAATGGGCGACGCGCTGGCGGCGCGCATCCCCGTCGCCGTGATGCCGGGAGCGGCGGCCTTTCGGTTCTCGGTGGAAGGGACCGAGATCAGCGCACGCGCCCTGGTGGCGGGCTATGGCCGTGTGGGCCATGCGGTGGGCGCCATCCTCGCCAGCAGCGGGGTACCCTACATCGCCTTCGACACGGAACCCGACCGGGTCGACGAATTCCGGCGCCAGGGTCACCCGGTCTATTACGGCGATGTCACCAACGTGGATCTCCTGGTGGCCGCCCAGATTGAGAAAATTGATCTGGTAGTGATGACGCTGGATGATCGCGAGGCCGCCCTGCGCGTCACCCGGCTCATCCGTGATCTGGCGCCCCGCACCATCATCGTCGCCCGGGCGCGGGATCTGGTCACCAGCGGCGCCCTGATGCAAGCCGGCGCCAACAAGGCCTTTCCCGAGCTGGTGGAAGCCAGCCTGCGCCTGGCCGCCGAGGCCCTGGAGAGCCTGGGCGTGGCGGGCGAGGATACCGAGATGCTGGTTCGCGGGGTGCGCCGGGCGGATTACGCCCTGGTGCGCGAGAAGGGAGGCCAGGAAGGTTAGCGTTTATTGGTCGCCGGCAGGGTGATTTTCAGCCATGACCCAGGCGGGTGGCCAGTCCGGTGCGCTGGATGACGAGTTTTTCCAGTTCCGCCATGCCAAAGACCAGCAACCCAGCCCCCAGGGCCTTGAGCCATTCCAGCGCCGACAGGTCGGTCGAGCCGAAAATGGCTTGCATGACTGGCGCATGCGTGAATCCCAGTTGCAGCGGAATGCAGGCGGCGATGGCCAACAGCACGTAGCGGTTGCCGGTCAGTCCTTCGCGATTGACCACCGAGGCAAAAATGTGGCGGCTGCTGATCAGATAGAACATTTCGGCGGCCACGACCGCATGGACCGCCATGGTGCGGGCCGTTTCGATACTGGTTCCGAGTTCCAGCTCCCACAGAAACAGGCCCAGCGCGCCGATCATCATCAGAACGGACACCATCGCCACCCGCCAGATGAAGAACCCCGACAGCAGCGCCGCGCCCGGTGGGCGGGGTGGGCGCGTCATGACGCCGTGTTCGGCCGGCTCGAAGGCCAGGGCGAGGCCGAGGGTGCTGGAGGTGACCATGTTGATCCACAGCACCTGCGCCGGG
>JBDHRD010000031.1:0-21631 GCA_039807425.1 Candidatus Contendibacter sp.
AATCGGGTGACTTGCTCATTGGGCGACCCCCATCTTCTTCTGCAAGGTGGATAACAGGCTTTGGCAGTTGGCGTTCACGTGAATGAAGTCGTCCACGCCGGCGGCCTTGAAGGCTTCAAGGTGCTCCGTCGGATGGCCGGCCACCATAACGGTGAGATCGGGCTTGGCCTGCTTGAGTTTCTGGACCAGCGGCGGAACGATTTCAGGATAGGTCGGATCGGTGGAGCAGATCACCACCGCCTTGGCGCCAGAGGCTAGCGCCGCCTCCGCCGCTTCGTCCGGGGTGTTGAAGCCGGACGGATAAATGGTCTCGAAGCCGCCCACGCCGACGAAGGCGGTGGCGAAGTCGGCGCGGCCCTTGTGCTGGGTCAGCGGCCCCATGGTAGCGAGGAATACCTGCGGTCGATGACCGATGCGGGCGACGTAGGTTTCCACCGCTTGCCGCAACGCCTCGAACGCTTGCGCGCCGCGATGGGCGTGGACGGCGTTGGCGGTGGGGCCGGGCTTGGCGTTGGTCCGCGCCGCTTGCGCGATTTCGCCCAGGGTCGCTCCGGCCAGCGCCGCCTGAATCGCGGTTTCGACCACGTTGCCGCCCTTGGCCAGCGCATCCAGCGCCGCCTGCTTCTGACCGGTGGCGGCGCTGGCTCGATACAGCTTGAGCGCCGCCGCCCGTTCCGACTGCACCGCCCACGCATCCACCACTGCCGGCTCGATGCGGGTTTCCTTCAGGTTCGGATACATGTTGGTGCCGACAAAGATGTCCTTGCGCTTGGCCAGGTTGGCGGCGCGTTTGGCGGCGGTGTCGGCGATTTGCGCCTGCGACCAGCCGGCGGCCAGCGCCTTGGCCATGCCGCCTTGCTTCTCGACCTCCTGGAAGATCGCCCAGGTCTTGCGGGCGACCGAGTCGGTGAGGTTCTCGACGTACCAGGAGCCGCCCGCCGGATCGATGGTCTTGGTGATATGGCTTTCCTCACGCAGCACGGTGTGGGTGTTGCGGGCGACGCGGCGGGAGAATTCGTCCGGCACCCGCAACAGTTCGTCGAACGGCGAGATGTGCAGGCTGTCGCAGCCGCCGACCGCGCCCGAAAACGCCTCGGTGGTGGCGCGCAGCAGGTTGACGTGCGGGTCGTAGACGGTCTGGTTCCAAGCGGAGGTGCGGGCGTGCAAGCTCATCTTCTGCGAGGCTTCGTTGCCGCCGAACGCCTGGACGATCTTGGCCCACAGCAGTCGCGCGGCGCGCAGCCGGGCGATTTCCATGAAGAAGTTGGAACCGATGGATAGGGAGAAGCGAATGCGCGGAGCGATATCGTCGATGCTCGAACCGCGCGCCTGCAGGGCGCGGACGTAGTCGACCGCCGTGGCCAGCGCGAAGGCCAGTTCCTGGGTGGCGCTGGAGCCGCCATTGTGGTAGGGACTGCCCTGCACGGTGATCGTTTGCAATTGCGGGGCGTTGGCCTTGGCCCAGTGGGCGAGTTGCGCCATCACGTCGTAGACGCCATCCAGATCGCGGGGCAAACGGCCGTCGCGGGCCAACTGACCCAGCGGGTCCATGCCAATCGCGCCGCGCACCTTGGTCAGCGACTTACCCTGTTGCTGGACTAGCGCCGCCAGCAGGGCGGTGAAAGTCAGGGCGCTGGTGCTGGCCTGGATGTAGATCGGCGTCGCTTCCAAATCGACGCCGTCCAGCGCCTGGGCGAGATCGGCGACGCTGGAGATGGAGAGACCGCCTCGGCCGACATCGTCAGCCTCGGCCTGATCGGCGTCCACGCCGGCCAGAGTCGGGCGGTCGAGCACCAGGTTGACGGCGTTCTGGCCGCGCGTCAGGTCGGCGCGCAGAGCTTCGTTGAACGCCGCCGGCGTGGCGTAGGGCAGTTCCTGGGCGACATCCCAACTACTGGCGACGTAGCCCAACGGGGTCGTGCCGCGCAGATAGGGCGCAAAACCGGGCAGGCTGTCCAGATGGGGCAGGTTGGCGATGTCCTCCTGCCGGTACATCGGCTGGAGGTCGATGTCCTCGTAGGTCTTGGTGACCAGGCGCTTCTCGAATGGCGCGCCTTTCAGCGCCTTATCGACGGCTCTGCGCCATTCTTCGTAGGGAGTTGGGGGGAATTCGTTGAACGTCGGGGTCGCCGCGTCCGTTTGTTGTGGGTTCGACATGCGCATCCTCCAGTGGATCGAAACGCGAGGGGTGGACAATACCGTGAAAGTATAACCGAAGATTCGCCCGATTCCCGGTGAGGATAATGTGGAAAGGAGCTGGCCACGGTTGCAATCGGGAAGTGGAATGACATACTGAAAAGGTCTGTTGTCTTCCGCAATTCAAATTCACAGTTCATCAGGAGGTCCCTGTGTCCGATAGACCCTTTAAGGTGCTTGGTATTCAACAAATTGCCATCGGTGGCTTGGACAAGTCGAAGTTGAGTCGGCTGTGGGTGGATACCCTGGGTCTGACGATGACCGGCAATTTCCGCAGCGAGCGCGAGAACGTGGACGAGGACATCGCCGCCATCGGTTCCGGCCCGTTCAAGGTCGAAGTGGACCTGATGCAACCGATTGACCCCGGCAAGGCGCCGAAGGTCCACGATCCGCAACTCAACCACATCGGGCTGTGGATCGACAATCTGGCGGCGGCGGTGGAGTGGCTGACCGGCAAGGGGATGCGCTTCACGCCCGGCGGCATTCGCAAGGGCGCGGCTGGCTACGATGTCTGCTTCGTCCACCCCAAGGGCAACGACGCCGCGCCGCTGTCTGGCGAGGGCGTGCTGATCGAGCTGATCCAGGCCCCGCCGGAAGTGATCGAGGCGTTCGCCAAAGTGGCGTAGGAAAGCCCGGAAATCCGAAACCAGACTCTTTACCTGCGTGGGGAGTCTGGTTTTCGAGTCGATAGAGGGTCTTTTCCCTGCTCCCTGCTTTCGTGGGTACGATTTGAAACCAATCCTTGTAAATTCCAGGAGTCCCTGATGAGCACCAAGCGAATTTTGATGCTGGTCGGCGATTACCTTGAGAACCCACCAGGCTATCGTACCGGCCCTGGCTGCGCGCCTTCCTGGCTGCGCGCCTTCCTGGCCGTGCTCGGCACCCGGATTGAACCCTGAGCCAGTGCTGGAAATTCCCCCTTCGTTCGGCGCACGCCATCCATAATCCACCGATACTCCACGCCATGCGCTTCCTGCACGCCGCTGACCTGCACCTCGACAGCCCACTCCGCGGCCTCGACCGCTACGAAGGCGCTCCGGTCGATGAGGCGCGGGGCGCGACTCGCCGCGCCTTCGACAACCTGATCGCCGTCGCCCTCCAGGAACAAGTCGAGCTGGTTGTCATCGCTGGCGATCTCTACGACGGCGACTGGCTCGACCACAATGCCGGGCTGTTTTTCACCAAGGGTGTGACCCGACTGGCTGAGGAGGGCATTGCCGTCGCCCTCGTGCGCGGCAACCACGACGCTGCCAGCCGGATTACCAAGGCCTTGCGCCTGCCTAAAAATGTGCACTTGCTGGCCGATTCCCGGCCCGAAACCAACGTCTTCGACGATCTCGGCGTGGCGCTGCACGGCCAAAGCTTCGCCACCGCCGTCGTGGCGGCTGATCTGGCGGCCGGCTATCTGGCCCCGGTTCGTGGCTACTTCAACCTGGGCCTGCTGCACACCTCGCTCGACGGCCGCCCGGGCCATGATCCCTACGCGCCAACCACCCTGGATGTGCTGCGCGGCAAGGGCTACGACTACTGGGCGCTTGGCCACGTCCACGCCGCCGAGGTCGTGTGCCGCGAACCGTGGGTGGTCTATCCGGGCAACACCCAGGGTCGACACATCCGCGAAAGGGGTTCCAAGGGCTGCGCGCTGGTGACGGTCGAGAACGGGAATATCCAGCACCAGGCCATCACGCTGGATGTCATGCGTTGGGACACGCTGACGCTCGATATCAGCCGCCTGCCTGACTTGGAGGCGTTGCTGGAGGCGGCCATGCTGGATTTGCGGCAACGGTTGGCTGAAGTAGGAGACCGTGCGCTGGCGGTGCGGGTGCAGGTGCGGGGCAACGGTCTCCTGCATCGCCGGCTGGCGGCGCAACCTGAATCGGTAGAGCAGGAACTGCGCAGCGTCGCCATCGAAGCCTCGAATGGCCGGGCCTGGATCGAGAAAATCGAGTTTCGCACCCGCCCGCAGCTCGATCTGGACCGCATCGCCGAACGCGACGATCCCATTGGCTTGCTGGTACGCGAATTGCGCCGGTTTGCCGCCGATGAAGCCCTGTTGCGCGCCGTGGCCGGCGAGGCGCTGGGCGAATTGCTGCAAAAGCTGCCAACGGAATCGCGCGCCGGCCTGGGGCTGGACGAGGCTGACGGCTTGATCGAACTGCTGGGCGAGGTGGAGTCGGAGCTCCTGGCGCGGCTGGCCGGCGAGGAGAGCATGGGATGAAACTCGAGCGCCTCTATCTCAAGGCCTACGGCGCGTTCTCGGGACGGCGTCTCGATTTCGCCGGCGGGCCGGATTTCCATCTCATTTACGGCCCAAACGAAGCCGGCAAGTCCACTACGCTGCGCGCCCTCATCGGCCTGCTGTTCGGGATCGAGGAACGCACCGCCGACAATTTCATCCATCCCCATCCCCAGTTGCGGATTGGCGCAGTGCTGGCGACCGCGGCGGGCGACCGGCTGGCGGTCATGCGGCGCAAGGCCCGCAAGCAAACTCTATTCGCGCTGGACGAGGCCAGCGGTGTGGAACAGACCGACCAGCCACTGGCCGAGGATACCCTGATCCGGGTGCTGGGCGGTCTCGACGAAGGCTTGTATCGCGCTCTGTTCGGCCTCGATCTGGAGGGACTGACGCGCGGCAGCGAAGCGTTGCTCGAAGGTAAGGGCGAAATTGGCCAGAGTCTGTTTGCGGCGGCGGCGGGACTGGCCGATCTGCGCCAGTTGTCCGGCACGCTTAATGCCGAGGCGGACAAGCTGTTTCTCCCGCGGGCAACCACGAAAACCATCAATGTCGCCCTCCGGGAACTGGATGAACAGCGCAAGCGGGCGCGAGAGGTCACGGTGCGATCTTCCTCTTGGGAACAGGCCGAGCGGCTCCAGCGCCAAACCGGCAGGAAATGCGCGGAGCTGCGGGCCGAACTGATGAATCTGCGTGGAGAGCGGGGCCGGCTCAGCCGGCTCGTCGTACACCTGCCATTGGTCGCCGAACACGCGGCGAAGCTTCAGGAACTGGCCACGCTGGCCACGGTTCCACTGTTGCCGCCAGAGGCGAGACAACAGCGGATCGAGGCCAGGGAACGCCAGCGCGCTGCCGAGGAAAATGAGCGGGAAGCACGGGCGGTGCTGGACGAGTTGCAGCCCCAGCGCGCCACCCTCCAGGTCCGCGAGGCGTTGCTGACCCATGCCAGCGTCATCGAGCGGCTCCATCATGGGGCGAAGGACTACCGGGGTGCTCTGGAGCGTCTGCCCCGCATCGAAGCGGACATTGACGCCGCGCGCCAAACTCTCGCTGCCCAGTTGGCCGCCATTGACCCAGCGCTCACGGCGGAACTTGCATCCGCCACACCGCTGGAGTGGGTGCGCGCGCTGCTACCTTCGCCGACGACGCGAGCGCGGGTGGAGGCGCTGATCAAGGATCATGACGCCTGGCTGATCAAGGACGAACAACTGGAGGAGCGGGAACGCACACTGACCGGGATGCTCCAGCGCCTGCGAGACGAACCGGAAGCCCAGCCGCCGCTCCTGCCGTTCGACCAACTTGAAGCCGCGCGCGAACAGGCCGCCGCGCCCGGCGACCTGGCGGCCCAGCACGCTCAGTTGGCTCGAGAAATCACTGAGTTGGCAACCGCGCTCGCCCGCGCAGCGGCGGTGTTGTGGGATGGATCGCTCGACGACCTGATCGCACTGCGGGTCCCGCTGCTGGCTACGGTGAACGAAATCGGCGACCGCTATCGGCAGTGCGCCGAGGAAGAGCGTTCGCTTACGGATCAGGATCGTATCCTGCAACGGGATCTCGGCGAGCGGGAACGGGAGTTGCGTGCTCTGGCCGCTGCGGGCGAAATCGTCACCCACGATCAAGTTGGGCAGGTGCGGCGACAACGCGACGACGGCTGGCGGCAGATTCGCCAGGGGTATATCGAACGCACCGCCGATCCCGACCGGCTGGCGGCCGACCATGCGGTCGAGCAACCCTTGCCGGCGGCCTTTGAAGCCGCCATGCGCGAAGCCGACCGCCTGGCCGATCTGCTGCACGCCGACGCTAAACGGACCGCCAGCGTCGAAAGCTTGCGACAGCGCATCGCCGCCATGCAGGAGGATCGCGGCAACCTCGCGCACCGGTTCGCGGCGCTGGCGACGGAACGCCGCCAACTCGATGCTCACTGGGCCGAGATCGCCCATGCGCTCCATCGGCCTGATCTGTCGCCCGGCGCGGCGGTGGAATGGCTGCAAAAGCAGGTGCTGCTGGTCGAACGTTCTGCCCGGCTGGAAACCCTGCGGCGGGAACAGCGTGAGGTCGTGGCGGCGCTGACCGCGACGCGCCAGGCATTCGCTCAGGCGTTGCGGAGTTACGGCCTGCCCGGCCTGGCTGAAGACGAAACCTTGTCCACTGCGCTCGGTCGCGCCAAAGCGGCCATCGAGCAGGGCCGCCGGCTGGCGGCGACACGCGCTACGCTCGAGCAGCGCATCGCCCAAGCCGAAACCGAACTGCGCGGAGTGTCCGCCCAGCGCGCCGGCTTGGCCAGCAAACGCGCCGGCTGGCGCGAGCAATGGCAGGCCGCGACCACCGCGTTGCGATTGCTGCCCGAAGCGTTGCCGGCGGAGGCGCGGGTTCGCCTGGACCAGTGGGACCAACTCGCCCAGGTTCTGAGCACGCTCGACACGCTCGCCACCGAGGCGCGCAAGGAATGGACCGCGCGCCTTGCTTTCGAGGAAACGCTGGCGGAACTGGCGCGGGCTGTTAATGAATCCGCCGCGGGGGTGGCCGCCGATCAGGCTGCCATTGCGCTGTACGGTGCACTGAGCGAAGCGCGCGACGCCGATCACCGGCGCGAGCAGCTCGATGCCGCCATCGCGGGCGAACAGCGCCGGCTCGGTCAGGCGGAAACCGCCGCTACGATCCAGCACGACCGCCTGGCGGAACTGGCCCGGCAAGCGGGGGTGGAATCGCCGGACCAACTGGTAGCGATAGAGGATGGCGCGACCCGCAAGCGGCGGTTGCTCGAACGAGTGGCCGAAATCGAGGATCAACTGGTGCGCAGCGCTGCCCGTCCGCTGGCCGAGGTTCTGGCCGAGGTCGATGGCCAGGAACTGGCCGCCGCCAACGCTCGCCTGGACGAGCTGGAAACGCTCATCGGCCAGCGGGAAATCGAAGTGGAAAACGCCCATACGGCGGAGCTGGAAGCACGCCGTGCCTTCGACGCCATCGACGGCGGTGATGCCGCTGCCTGGGTGCAGCAGGAAGCCGAGGAGATTACCGTCCGGATCGTCCGGCAGGCCCGCGCCTACGCCCGCGCCCGGCTGGCCAGCGCCATCGTGGCGCGCGTCGCGCAGATCTACCGGGAGCGCCATCAGGGGCCGGTGCTGCGCCGCGCCAGCGAAATCTTCGCCCGCATCACGCTGGGCAGTTTCGGCGGCCTGGTGATGGATTACGAGGACGACCGGCAAATGCTGCTCGGCCAGCGGCCGGACGGTTCGCGGCTGGGAGTCGGGGGGATGAGTCAGGGCGCCCGCGACCAGCTTTTCCTGGCGCTGCGCCTCGCGGCCATCGAGGAACACCTCCGGGAACGCGAGGCGGTTCCCATCGTGATTGACGATCTGCTGGTGCAGTTCGATGACGACCGGGCCGCGGCCACTTTACAGGCGCTCGCCGAACTGGCCCAGCGAACCCAGGTGCTGTTCTTTACCCACCATGGCCATCTGTGCGAACTGGCCACGGCGACCCTGGCGGCGGATGCCTGGCGGCGGCATGAGTTAAACGCCAACCCGGTCGGCGGATGAGCGCCGGGCCGGTATTTTCGGCAGAGACCTGCCCCATGAGCGAATACCCGCGGCCCGCCGGACCGTCGCCGAACCGCATCAGTTGGCCGACGAGGTCGAGCAAATTCGCCAGCGTCAGCAGAAAGCTCAAGCGCGCGCGCCGATGCCGAGCGGCGGAAACAGCGCGAGGCTGATCTGGCCACGCTGGCGCGGGATTTCGACCGCGCCTGGGCGGTCACGCACCAGCAGGCCCAACGGGGCGGCGGCTTACGACGACGTGCAGCGCGCGATCGTAGACTTGGCTGAAGCCTACGAGCGGCACGCAGCCCGCGAGCGATTCGAGCAGGCCCTCCAGCGGTTCATGGAGCCGCATATCCGTCGCACCGCGCTGATGAAGCGGTTGACCGATGCGGGTCTTTGGAAAAAGCGGTAGCCGACCATTACCGCAACTGGCCGGCTCGGGCCAGCACGTACTGCTGTTCCGCGTCACGCCTGTTGTTTCCGGGTAGACTCCGGCTGATAGACCACTTCCAACACCCGCAGGGTCATGGTTCGACCACCGGGCAACGGCCATTCGATGGACTGACCGACCGATAGCCCGAGCAGGGCGCTGCCGACCGGCGCCAGTACCGATACCGTACCATGGGTCAAGTGCGTGTCCTCGGGATAAACCAGGGTCAGCTCAAATTCCCGGCCGCTCACTTCATCCATAAACCGCACCGTCGAATTCATGGTGATGACATTGGGGGGGATTTCATGCGGCTCCACCACCTCGGCCCGGTCCAGCTCGCGACGCAGCGCATCCAAACCCGGCGCATGAAGCGGTGATACCGAATCCAGCAGGCGTTCCAGTCGATCCAGATCCGGGCTGGTAATAACGATCTGTGGTTGCTGTGACATGTTCTCTGGCTCCATGGACGAGAGTTCGAAAAAACCAAAAAAGTGCTGGCCTTCCCTGATCGCGCTGCCATCGCTACGGCACCATTCCCACCTTCGCCGGCGGTCGGCTCCAGAACAGCGCATGCAGTCGCGGCAGCATGTCCGGGTCCGCGATCAGGTCGCGCTTCTGCGCCGCGCTCAAGCTGTCCGGGCCTTCCTCCTCCAACTGATGAACCAACCCCTCCAGATAGTGCCGGTGGCGCTTGCCCGGCGGTTCGCGTTCCGGCAGCAGCGACAGGTGCAGGGCGTTGACGTAGGGATCGGTGAGCACCTGAACAAAGCGGCTGGCTGATTTTTCGCGCAAGACCGGCAACGCCGGCTCATCCTCTTCCAGGTTCTCTTCCAGATAGCGCAGCACCACCGGTCGTTCAGTTTCCTCCGGGGTCAGAAACAGCTCAAGTTCCCGCGACTGCCGGCCCAGGGCGATGCTGCTGGACAGCATGGAAACCGGGATGGCCAGCCCCAGCCCGAGCAACACCGGGGTAAACCACCAGAAGAACGCTGGCACGTACTGATAGCTCAATACCCCGGCGACGATGCCGATCAGCATTTGTCCACCGTGGGTCAGCGCCGCCTCCCTAAAGCTGGTCATGTGGTCGCCACGTTGTTGCGGCGGCCAGCCGACGGCCCGCCGCATCAGGATCGCCAGCACGAACTTGGTCTGGAACAGCATCAGCACCGGCGCGGTCAGCACCGAGAACAGCGTCTCCAGAACCACGCTCAGAGTGGCCTTGAACATCCCGCCGTAGGCGCGGCGCAACCGGCCATCCTTGAGCAGCAGCAGCAACGCCAGCCCCTTGGGCAGGAACAGCATGGTCAGCGTCACTAGCAACACGGTGGTCATCTCCACCGCAAACGACACCGGCCATACCGGTGCCCAGTTCTCGCCGAAGAAATACACCGGTTCGTGCTGGGTCTGGAAATAGGCGCCGATCCCGGTAGCGATCAGGAACAGCAGCCACAGCGGCGAGGCCAGGTACGACATCACCCCCATCGAGAAATGGAGCCGGCTCATGGCGTTAAAACCATGTGACAGCGTCAGTCGCAGATGCTGGAGATTTCCCTGGCACCAGCGGCGGTCGCGCTTGGCGTAGTCGATCAGGGTCGGCGGGATTTCCTCGTAGCTGCCTTCCAGGTCGTAAGCCAGCCACACCTCCCAGCCGGCCCGCCGCAACAGCGCCGCCTCGACGAAGTCATGGCTGAGGATTTCGCCGCCGAACGGCTCGCGTCCCGGCAGTTTGGGCAGGCCGCAGTGATCGAGGAACGGCTGGATGCGGATGATGGCGTTGTGGCCCCAGTAATTGCTCTCGCCCAACTGCCAGTAGTTCAGCCCGGCGGTGAACATTCGCCCGTACAGGCTGCCGGCGAATTGCAGGATGCGAGCGAACAGCGACTCGCGGTTGATCGGCACCGGCGGGGTCTGGATCAGCGCCACGCCCGGATGGCGTTCCATCAGCCGCACCATCTCCACCAGGGTCTCGCCCTTCATGATACTGTCGGCGTCCAGTACGATCATGTAGCGGTAATGGCCGCCCCAGCGGGTGCAGAAATCCTCCAGGTTACCGCTCTTGCGGCTGGTGTTCTCCGGCCGGTTGCGATAGAAAATCCGCCCCTTGCCGTCCAGCGCTCGCACCATGTCCTGCCAACGCAGTTCCTCCTCGACCCAGACCTCGGGATCACGGGTGTCGCTGAGCACGAAGAAGTCGAAGCCGACGAGTTGACCGGTGTCGGCCAGGGATTGGTGGATGGCGCGCAGGCCAGCGAACACCCGCTCCGAATCCTCGTTGTAGATCGGCATCAGGATCGCGGTGCGTGGCGGCGGCACGGTCGGATCGGGCGCCGGTCCCGGCTGACGCGAGATCGACCAGCGGTCACGGCCGGTCAGGATCACAAAAAAGCCCATGAACGCAGTCCAGAACGAGATGCAGATCCAGGAAAACAGGATTGCGTAAAGTAATAGCAGGATGAGTTCCATCGGGCTGAGGCCGTCGGTCTGGAACACGCTGACCATCAGGCCCATCGCGACCAGCGTCGTCAGCAGCACCAGCAGGAAGAATACTACCCGCCGCAGGGTATGCCCCATGATCGGGGGTTGAACGATTTGGGTCATGACACGTCCGGGTTCGAAGAGGGAATAACGACTCAGGCGCGGAGTTCCGGATGCCACAACCGGTGCAGCGGACCCAGCAGCCAGAACAAATCGATGCGTTGCACCGGCATGATGCCGGGACTGGGTGGCGGTGTGGGTTCGGCGATGGCCACGCGCAGGGCATCCAGCAGGCCCCCGGCTTCGCCGGGGGCAGCGAACAGCGCCGCCGGCCAGTCCGGCACGGCCCCACTGAGCAGCGCGGCCCGGGCCGCCGCCAGTTCCCGCGATGGCCGGGGCAGATCGAGCGTCCGCGCCAGCCAGTCGTTCAACAGTTCCCCGGCGGTGATGAGGATCCGCGCTAGCGGATCCAACCCCGGTGATTCCGGCGACTCCGCCGCGCGGCGCAGCGCCTGTTCGCTCAGGGCCGCGATCTGATCCGGATTACTGACTCCCAGCGCCCGCCAGTAGGCGCCGAGCCGGGCGAGCACGAAATCGCTGGAGAGCGCCGGTGGCGGCGGTGGCAAATAATGCTCCACAGCGCTTATTTTGTTGCGGTCCACTGATAACTCCAGGTTTCGGTCAACACATCGTTGCCGAGCTTGAGGAAACCGCGCAGTTCCGAGGGATTGTTGCCTTGTGGCAGCAACTCGAAAGACAGGCGCCAGCCGTTGGTATGCGGATTCTTGTGGGCCACCACGTTCTGAATCTGGCCGGTCGAGCCACTGACTACCCCTTTCACTGGCGCATCGTCCGCCACCTTGGCCAGATTCTCGCCGCCGAAGTCGATGACGAACCGCCGACGCGTGGAATCGAGATCGCCCGCGCCGCCCGCGCCGACCCGGCTGGCCAAGGTGCGACCGCCCAGAGACAGATTCGGCGCATCGAGGAAGAAAGACAGCCGGTAGTTGTATTCCAGTTGCTGACCGGCTTCGACCGGTTTTTCCGGGGTCCAGAAGGTGGCGATGTTGTCGTAGCGCTCGGCCGTGCTGGGAATTTCGATCAACTGCACCGAACCTTTGCCCCAGTCACCCTGCGGCTCGACCCAGATACTGGGCCGGCTGTGATAGTGCGCCTCCAGGTCCTGGTAGTCGTCGAAATCCCGGTCGCGCTGCAACAAGCCGAAACCGCGCGGGTTGTTGTCCTGGTAGGCGCTGATGCGCAGCCGGGTGGGGTTGTTCAACGGCCGCCAGATCCATTCGCCGTTGCCGGTGAACATCAACAGGCCGTCGGAGTCGTGAACCTGGGGACGAAAATCGTCGAAGAATCGCTCGTTTATCGCGCCGTGGTAGAACATGCTGGTCAGCGGCGCCACACCGAGTTTCTGTATCGAGTCCCGGACGAACAGGCTGGCCTTCACCTCGATCTGGGTGGCGACGCCCGGCTTGATAACGAAGCGGTAAGCGCCAGTCAGACTCTTGCTGTCCATCAAGGCGTAAATGGTCAGTTCGGTGGCGTCCTTGGCGGGTTTTTCCAGCCAGAACTCGCGGAACCGGGGGAACTCCTCGGGCTTGGGCAGACCGGTATCCACGGCCAGGCCGCGAGCCGAGAGACCGTAATTCTGCTTCTGGCCGACCGCGCGGAAATAGCTTGCGCCCAGGAACACGGCGACTTCGTCGTAACGACTGTCGGTGTGCAGCGGATACAACACCTTGAACCCGGCGAAACCGAGGTCCTTGGGGAGATTCTCCGGTACCGGGTTCTTGCCGTAGTCAAACAGATCGCTGGCATATTCGACGGGCTGGCTTTCTCCCTCGTCTACGATATTGATAGCCACCGGCTCGAAAAATAGGAAGCCGAGCGGCGCGAACTGAATTTCGAACGGCAGGCCCTCCGCCCGCCACAAACCTTTCTCGGCCCGGAAGCGGATGTCGCGATACTGGTCGTAGTCCAGATTCTTGAGAAAATCGGGCAGATTATTGCTAGTCGTCTGGAAAGGCTGGGACGCCAGCGCCTCGGCGCGGCGATGGACGTCGGCGAAGTTAAAGCGCTTGGGTGGTGGAGTGATGGCCGGCGTGGCCTCGGGCACGCTAGGCGCCCCAAAGCTCGCCATCGGGCTCATCCAGATCCCTACCAGCAGCACAAGACTCAGCAGCATTCGAAATTTCACGGCGTTACGGCTCCGTCGTTGGAATGATCCGATCAGGGTTTGGGAGATAGTATTTAAACGCGCTATTGTATTGCTGTTCGGGCGTTCCGACTATCTTGATTCGGAAGTCGGAGTCGGGGGACGGGCGTCCCGCCAGCACTCCCGAGCATCCGATCCATTTACAGAATGACTCGGGAAACCTCATGCATCTTCGCGACACTACGCTGTTCTGTCAGCAATGCTACATCGCCGGCTCCTGGATCGATGCCGACAGCGGTGCTACCTCGATCATTGCAAATCCCGCGACTGGCGAGACGCTGGGCCATGTTCCCGAACTGGGTATGGCCGAGACCCGCCGCGCCATCGAGGCGGCTCATGCCGTGCTGCCGAACTGGCGGGCGCTGACCGCGCAGGCGCGGGCGACGATTCTGCGGCGCTGGTTCGAACTGCTGCTGGAGTATCGGGAAGATTTGGCGACGCTGATGACCTCGGAACAGGGCAAGCCACTGGCCGAGGCGCGCGGCGAGATCGCTTACGCCGCCAGTTTCATCGAATGGTTTGCGGAAGAAGGCAAGCGGGTCTACGGCGATGTCATTCCGACCCCGTGGCCGGATCGGCGGATTCTGGCGCTGAAGGAGCCGGTCGGCGTGTGCGCGGCGATCACCCCCTGGAATTTCCCGGCGGCGATGATCGCGCGCAAGGCCGGGGCGGCGCTGGCGGCCGGCTGTACGATGGTGGTCAAGCCGGCCCCGCAGACTCCATTCTCGGCGCTGGCGCTGGCGGTACTGGCGGAACGGGCGGGTTTGCCCGCTGGCGTGCTGAACGTGGTCACCGGGCCGGCTCAAGTCATTGGCGATGAAATTCTCGACAACCCCCTGGTGCGCAAGCTCAGCTTCACCGGTTCGACCCGCACCGGCAAGTATCTGATGCAGCGCTGCGCCGGCACGCTCAAGCGGCTGTCGCTGGAACTGGGCGGCAACGCGCCGTTCATCGTATTCGACGACGCCGATCTCGACGCGGCGGTGACCGGGGCGCTGGCGTCCAAATATCGTAACAGCGGCCAGACCTGCGTGTGCGCCAACCGATTCCTGGTCCAGGACAGGATTTACGACGCCTTCGCCGCTCGCCTGACTCGGGCGGTGCGCGAGCAATTGAAGGTCGGCAATGGCTTGGAACCCGGCGTGATGCAGGGACCGCTGATCGACGCGGCGGCGCTGGCGAAAGTCGAACGGCACGTCGCCGATGCGGTGGCCCGGGGCGCGAAAGTGCTGACCGGCGGCCAGCGGCACGCCTTGGGCGGCACGTTCTACGAACCGACGGTGTTGAGCGAAGCGACGAAAGAAATGCTCGTCGCCCGCGAGGAGACGTTCGGACCGGTGGCGCCGCTGTTCCGGTTCCGCACCGATGCGGAAGTGGTGGATTTGGCGAACGCTACCGAGTTCGGCTTGGCAGCCTACTTCTACAGCCGCGATCTGGGCCGGGTATTCCGGGTGGCCGAGGCGCTGCAATACGGCATGGTCGGCATTAATACCGGGCTGATCTCGACCGAGGTCGCTCCGTTCGGCGGGGTTAAGGAGTCCGGTTTTGGCCGGGAAGGCTCGAAGTACGGCATCGAGGAGTATCTGAACCTCAAATATCTGTGCGTCGGTCTCGACTGAGGAGAGTGGAACGCTCCCATTTCGCGGCGGCCTATTTGCAGCGCAGTCCGTTTCAGGTGTTCGTCGTCAGTTCCCAGCCCATCGCGGAATTGATCGCGATGGAGTCGCTGCTGGACCGGCGTTGACGACTCCGCGCCGCCTCAGGTCGGTTCGTGGATGATCTCGTCCAGACCCGCGCGCCGCAGTGCATCGTCGAGCAATCGGCGGATCTGGCGGACGGTGTCCAGTTCCAGGGCTTGTCGGGCCAGTTCCCGGGCTTCGGCGCGGGTGAAGCTGCGTATTGCCCATTTGACCCGTGGCACGCTGACGGTGCTGGGGTTCAGACCATCCACCTCCATCCCCAGCAGCAACACGGCGGCGCCGGGATCGGACGCCATTTCTCCGCCCAGGTTGACTGGCCGGCCGGCGCGGTGGCCCTGCTCGATGATGTGGGCCAGGGTTTTGAGCATCGCCGGGTGCAGGCTGTCGTACAGGCTGGCGACCCGGGCGTTGTCGCGGTCCACCGCCAGCAGGTACTGGGTCAGGTCGTTGGTGCCCACCGACAGGAAATCGACCCGCCGGGCCAGTTGCTCGGTCTGCCAGGCGGCGGAGGGCACCTCGATCATGATCCCAACCCGTGGCCGCGTCACGGCATGGCCTTCTTCGCGCAATTCCTGCCCGGCGCGCGCCAACAGCCGCAAGGCCTCGTCCACCTCCTCGACGGTGGTGATCATCGGGAGCAGAATCCGGAGATTGTCCAGCCCGATGTTGGCCCGTAGCATGGCGCGCAACTGGGTCAGAAAAATGTCCGGATGATCGAGCGTGAAGCGCATCCCGCGCCAGCCTAGAAACGGGTTGCTTTCCGCGATGGTGAAATAGGGCAGGTTCTTGTCGCCGCCGATGTCCAGGGTGCGCATCACCACCGGCCGTGGCGCGAAAGCGGTCAGGACTGGGCGGTACAGCGCCAGTTGTTCCTCCTCGCTGGGGAACGATTCCCGCACCATGAACGCGAACTCGGTGCGATACAGGCCGATACCCTCGACGCCGACCACACGGGCGGCCGCGACGTCGGCCGGCAGTCCGGCCTTGGCGTAAAGTGGAATCCGGTAACCATCCCGGGTTTCGGCGGGCAGGTCGCGCAGCCTGCCCAGCTCGGCGGACAGTTTGGCGTCGGCAGTCATGATCCGCTGATATTCCGCGCGGGTGGCCGGATTCGGGTTGAGGTAAACCCGGCCCCGATAGCCGTCCACGATGATGGTACTGCCCTCGAACCGGCCCAGCGGCCGGTCGCCCAGGCCCATCACCGCCGGGATGCCCATGGCCCGCGCCAGCAGGGCGACATGGGACAGGGCCGAACCCCGCAGGCAGACGATGCCGGCCAGTTGTTCCGGCGGCACCGTGGCCAGATGCGCCACGCTCATCTCCTCGGCCACCAGCACGCAGCACCCGGCCATGGGCTCCAGGGTGTGAAGCGGCGCGGCGCGCAGGCGATGCAGCACCCGTTGGCCCAGATCGCGGATGTCCCCGGCCCGGGCGCTCAGATAGGGATCCTCGGCCTGTTCCAGCAACCGGACGCGGGCCAGCACGGCGTCACGCCAGGCAGCTGGCGCCCAGTGGCCGGCCTGAATGCCGGCGAGGGTATCCTGGATCAGGCTGTCGCTGCTCAGTATCATCCGGTAGACCGCGAACAGCGCCTGTTCAGTGGGCGGCAGCAGCGGCGCCAGCCGGTCGCTGGCCGCGCATAATTCCTGTTCGACGGCAGCGATGGCGGTGTGGATGGCTGCCTCCTCGGCGGCGCGGTCTTGGGCCGGCCGATCCGGTACATCGTCCAGGTCGGCCAGCAGATGGGGCACGGTGACGGTTCCCATCGCCACACCCGGCGCGCCGGGCACGCCGCGCAACGCATGGGTCCCAGTCGTCAGGGGGTTGAGCAGTTCCTGGGTGGCGCCGCTGAGAATGGCGTGATTGAGAATGCTGGCCAGTTGGGCGGCGATGGTGACCAGAAAATCCACTTCGTCCGGCTGGAACTGGCGCGCGGCGCCATCCTGAACCAGCAGCACGCCCACCACCCGGCGGTACTGGATCAGCGGTGCGCCCAGGAAGGCGTGGTGGGTCTCTTCGCCGACCTCGCTGACCGGATGAAAGCGGGGATGGCGCGGTGCATCCTCCAGATGGATCGGTTCCTGCCGTTCCGCGACCAGTCCGACCAAGCCCTCTCCGTGCTTGAGCCGAACCTGGCCAACCGCTTGCGGATTCAGGCCGGCGGTGGCCATCAGCACGTAGCTCTGGTTATCCTCATCGGCCAGATAGACGGTGCAGGCGGCGACCTGCATCGTGTCCCGAATCCGGTTGACTGTAATCGCCAGCGCCTTGGGCAAGTCCGGTGCGGTGCTGACCTCCTGGACGATGCGGCGCAGAGTAGCGAGCATGGGGTGGGAATCCTCAATGTCCTCAATAGAGTAAAGTCGGAAACCACGCCTACGACGGCGGTGATTCCACCCGACCTGTGGGTTCGTGCCGCCACGATGGATGGGAACCCAGTAAAATAGAGCAATTTCAGGTGACCATGGCATTTAACCATGAATGACGAAATCCGGTTAACCATCGATCCGGCGCGGGCGGATCGTTTGTTGCGGCTGGCGACCTACGCTTCGGTGACTACCGCTCTAATGCTGATCGCCGGCAAGCTGACCGCGGCGCTGCTGACGGGTTCGGTCAGCGTGCTGGCCTCGCTGGTCGATTCGATGATGGACGCAGTGGCGTCACTGATCAATCTGCTGGCGGTGCACTATTCCCTGCAACCGCCAGACCGCGAGCACCGCTTCGGCCACGGTAAGGCCGAGCCGTTGGCGGGGCTGGCGCAGGCGGCGTTTATCGCCGGTTCGGCGGTATTTCTGATTTTGCACGCCGTGGGCCGGTTGCTGCATCCGCAGCCGTTGAACGACGCTCTGGTCGGCGTCGGCGTGCTGCTGTTCGCCATCGCCGCTACGGTCGTGCTGCTTCTGTTTCAGCACCATGTGATTCGCCTGACCCACTCCACGGCGATTCGGGCCGACGCGCTGCATTACGCCACCGACCTGCTCACCAACACCGCTACCCTGCTGGCGCTGGGCTTGGCGATGCTGGGCTGGCCGCTCGCTGATCCGGTCTTTGCCATCGGCATCGCGCTGTACATCCTCTACAGCGCCGGCCACATCGGCTACGAGGCGATTCAGTTACTGATGGATCACGAGTTGCCGCCCGAGGTGCATGCACGCATTAAGGAGATTGCCTGCGGCCATGCCCGGGTGCGCGGCATTCACGATATTCGCACCCGCCGTTCCGGGCAGACCTGTTTTATCCAGCTGCACCTGATGTTGGACGATCAAATGCCACTGGTGGAGGCGCACCGAGTGGCCGACGAGGTGGAAGCGGCGATCGTGACGGCGTTTCCCAACGCCGACGTGCTGATTCACGAAGACCCGGCCAGCGAACTGCCGCCGCGGCCGCTGCCGGCGTAGTAAGCAGGCGGCATGGAAGCTGAAACCGGGAACGGGAAAGGAGGGATGAGGAGTTGGCGGAGAGGGTGGGATTCGAACCCACGGACTCTTGCGGGTCAACGGTTTTCAAGACCGTCGCAATCGACCACTCTGCCACCTCTCCGATGGCGTTGGATTGTAGCCGGCCCTCCCTGGCCGCGCCAGTGTCGTTAGCGAACCATTCAGAACTCGCGGATCAGGGCTGGACGATGTTGTTCAGAAGATCCCAACGTTCCATGCCCACGCTCGAGGGATCGACGGGTTGCATCGGGAAAATCGCCATCGGCGTGGCCTGGCTTTCCGCCTGCAAGGTATTCGCGTTCGCTGACGAGGGACAATTGACCGTTCCCAAGGATTCGACCAAGTTCTGGCCTTGTACATTAAGCGTAAACCGGTAACAGCCATTACCGGCTAAGCTAACGGTTCCGCTACCTTGGGAATTGACGCCACATGCTGAAGAGAAGGCTCTTGAAGAATAGCTCTTGGTGCCAGGGGTGGTGCTAGCGAATCCTTCGAAACTGGGGTTCGAGCTACAGGAACTTGCCGTGGAGCTTCGGGTGACGCCGTCGATGGTTACCTGATAGGTGAAGGAGCCCGTCGAGCAGCACGCGTTGGTCAGGGCGCTCCACCGCGCAGAAGATGGGGTGCTCCCACAGGGTATACGACCTGTGTAACTGATGTTCCCCTGAACAAAAACTTGCAGGTAGATGTTTCCATCGGTTTCGCAAGGTAAATAATCCAACTGAAATTTGCCAAATGGCAAATTGGCCGTGCCACCCTCGCAGCGTTGAGAGCCCGGCCCGCAGGTGAACATGCAGCGACCGCTGGCTAGCGCCAATGCGCAGGCGGCATTGCCGTTGGCGGCCAGCGCCGTTCCACCAATATTGTACCGTCCGGAACCGGCGTCGGTCACGTAATCGAGATGGGCGCCGGCCTGCTGGGCAGTCGCTGGCGGTACGGCGAAGGAAGCTAGCATGACAGCCAAAAACATGCTTGTCAGGACATACAAATGCTTGTGAGACATTTTTGCTCTCCCGTTTTAGCCATGGATTACAATAACGATTCTTGTTGATGCCTTCCCTGAAACTACCTAAACCCTATCTTTCCTGTGTAAAGTATAGTCTCATAAAACCGATTTTGTGCCACATCGGTTTACAAAACGCACATTGGCCGGAGCAGCGCTTTCTCCAACATAAAATACATATAAACCAATGGTATCATCATGTTTTCCAGTCCGGAAGCACCCATCGACATCGTCATCCCCGTCTATCGAGGTCTGGCGGTCATCCGCCGCTGCCTGGACAGCGTGCTCGACTGCCGGCAACAGCACCCCCATGAGGTCATCGTCATCGACGATGCCAGTCCGGAGTCCGAACTGGCGGATTATCTGGACGAACTGGCTGAAGCCGGGCGTCTTACTCTGCTGCGCAATCCCTTCAATCAGGGCTTCGTGGCAACCGCCAACCGGGGGCTGGCCCTGCACCCGGATCGCGACGTGGTGCTGCTCAACAGCGATACTGAAGTGAACGGCGACTGGCTGGACCGGTTGGCGCGCTGCGCTTACACCGCCGCGATGATCGGAACGGTCACGCCATTTTCCAACAACGCTACGATCTGCAGCTATCCTCGCTCCCGCGAGGGCAACGAACTGCCGCCCGGACTGTCATTGGCGGAAACCGACGCCCTGTTTCAGCACGCCAACGCCGGCCGCTGGCTGGAAATTCCCACCGCGGTAGGCTTTTGCATGTATATTCGCCGCGATTGCCTGCAAGCGGTCGGCGCCTTCGACGAGCACAATTTTGGCTTGGGGTATGGCGAGGAAAACGATTTTTGCATGAGGGCCGCCAAGGCGGGCTGGCGCCATGCGCTCTGCGCGGATACTTACGTATATCATGTCGGCGGCGTCAGTTTTGGCGACCGGCAGGTGCGATTGCAGGCGCAAGCCCGCGAGGCTCTGGCTGCCTTACATCCCGATTACGACAAGCGGATTCAATCCTTTATTCGTGAAGATCCAGTCAGACCTTTGCGCGTGGCTGTGGACTGGGAGCGCGCATTGTTGGCGCCCGAGCAGGCGCTGTACGTACTGCGGGAGCGCGACGAAACCCTCGCGCGGCTCTGGCGAGAGCGCGAGGAAATACTGGCCCGCGAGCGACGGACCACTGCCGCGCTGGAAGAGAAACTTCGAGCCACCGAGGCGCTGTTGGCTCAGGCGAGGGGCGAGTTGCAACAACGCGACCAGGCGCTTACCGAAGCACAGCGCTATGTCCGGGAACGGGAAGCCGATATTGCCGGGCTGGCGGATCAGATACGGACAACACAGGATGAATTGGGGCAGGCGATGCGTGAAACCGCGAGCCTGAGCGAGCAGAATCGTGATCTGGCGGTGCAACTCGATGCGATTCACTCTTCCCGGGTCTGGCGCTACACGGAATTTCTCAGAAGATCATGAACCCAACCATACACCTGTTTACCAGCATCACCGCCAATTATCTGCCCAAGGCCCGGGTGCTGGCCCAATCGGCCAAACGTCAGACGGTTGATGTCCGTTTTCATTTACTGCTATGCGATGATTATCCGCCCGAGGCCGATCCCACCACCGAGCCGTTCGACTCGATCATCAACGTCACGGAACTGCCGATTCTGGATCGGGAAGCCTGGCTGTTTGGCCACACGGTGGTGGAGATGTGCACCGCGGTTAAGGCGCTTGGTTTTCTGGAAATCGCCCGTCGTTTTAGCGCCGACAAGATTTTCTACTTCGATCCGGACATGGTGATCCTATCCGGCCTCGATAGTTTGATCGGACGACTGGATCGGCACAGTCTCCTGCTGACGCCCCATGTCAGCGAGCCTGAACAGACGTTGGACGCCGTCATGGATAACGAGATCGCCAGCCTCAAGCATGGCGTGTTCAACCTGGGTTTTCTTGGCGTGCGGACCAGTTCCGAGGGAATGCGTTTTCTGAACTGGTGGGCTGAACGGCTGCGCTTTTTCTGCCATGACGATATCGCTGGCGGTTTATTTACCGATCAACGCTGGCTGGATCTGGCCCCGGCTTTTTTCGAGGACATCGCCATCCTGCGCGAGCCGATTTACAACGTCGCCACCTGGAACCTCACCCACCGCCCGGTCGCCGGCTCTCTGGAACAGGGTCTTACCATCAACGGCGAGCCGCTCAGCTTCTATCATTTTTCCGGCTTCGACGGCGGCGCCCAGGAGGTCATGCTAAAGAAGTACGCCGATGATGGCTCGGCGCTCTTCGGTCTGCGCCGCTGGTACATCGCTGAATGCCAGCGCATGGGCCAGGCCGAACTGGGCAACCGCCGCAGCCGCTACGATCACTTCGACAACGGCGAACGCATCACCCGGGCGCAACGGATTCTCTATCGCTCCCGTCTCGATTTGCGGCAGGCTTTTC
>JBDHRD010000032.1:0-21569 GCA_039807425.1 Candidatus Contendibacter sp.
AATTCGATCCCGGCAGCCCCTTCGCCCACATCGTCGCCAAGCCGGTGGCGCGGCTGGACCGCATCCGGGAAGTGCTGCTGCTGGAGAACGCGTCGGACGTGCCGAAACCCGTTGCGCCGACGCCAACCGGGGCCACGACCGCGTCAAAGCCGCCATGACTACGGCGCGTCCCACCGGCGGTTGGGTCATCGCGTCCAGCTTTCTGCTGGCCTTCGTGGCGGCCAGTATCCCGTTACCAGGCGAACTGGACCGCTTCCGGCCAGACTGGGTGGCGATGGTGTTGATCTACTGGTGCCTGGCATTGCCGTACCGGATCGGAATTGGCACTGGCTGGCTGGTCGGGCTGCTGGTGGACGTGGGGCGCGGCGCGTTGTTGGGCCAGCACGCGCTGGCGTTCGCGGCGCTGGCCTATCTGAGCGGACAAACTCACCGGCGCATCCGGGTGTTCTCGCTCTGGCGCCAAGCGCTCAGCGTGTTGGTATTTTTGCTGATCGAGCAGTTCCTGGTATTCTGGATCAGCGGCGTGATCGGTTACCCGCCCCGCGACGGTTGGTATCTGGCGCCGGCAGTGGGCGGTATGATCGCTTGGCCCCTGTTGTTCGTGATCCTGCGCGATACGCGCCAGTATTTCCAAGTCACCTGATTCACGCTGGCGACCCACCATGAAAACCTGGCGTCCGTTCGCCAAGCCCCCCACCGACGCATTGCTGGGCCGACAAAAGGACAATACCGCCGAGAGCGAACTGTTCTTCCGGCGCGCGCTGTTCGCGCTGTTCGCGGTCTTGCTGGGCTTGCTGGCGGTTGCGGGCCGGCTGGTGTATTTGCAAGTGCTTAACCATGAGCAATTCACCCTGCTGGCCGAGGGCAATCGCATCCGCTTGCAACCGCTGACCCCGACTCGTGGCTTTATCTTCGACCGTAATGGTGTCTTGCTGGCCGACAATCTGGCTTCCTATCACCTGGAAATCACCCGCGAGCAAGTCAAGGACCTGGACGCCACCCTGGCCGAACTGCGCCAGCGGATCGAACTGACCGACGCCGACATCGAACGCTATCGCAAGCTGGCCCGGCGTGCGCCGCCCTACACCGCCGTACCGCTGCGCTTCCGGTTGACCGACGAGGAAATCGCCCGGCTGGCGATCGACCTGTACCGGCTACCCGGCGTGGATATCAAGGCCGACCTGACCCGCCGCTATCCGCTGGGGTCGCTGGGCGTGCACGCTATTGGCTACGTCGGCCGCATCGACGAGACCGAGATGAGCAAGCTCGATCGGGGCCAGTACAGCGGCAGCACCCACATCGGCAAGACCGGCGTGGAGCGGTCCTACGAGGACATGCTGCGCGGGCGCACCGGCTGGCGGGAAGTCGAGACCAACGCCGACGGCCGCCCGCTGCGGGTGCTCAGCCGCACCCCACCGACGCCCGGCCAGCATCTCTACCTCACCATCGACATCCGCTTGCAGGCGGTCGCCGAAAAAGTGCTGGAGGGCCATAACGGCGCCATCGTCGCCCTCGATCCGCGCAACGGTGAAATTCTGGCCTTGGCCAGCCAGCCGGTCTACGACCCCAATCCGTTCGTCAACGGCATCGATTTCGCCTCCTATCGGAAGCTGAACACCTCCAAGGACAAGCCACTGCTTAACCGCGCCCTGCGCGGGATTTATCCGCCCGGCTCTACCATCAAGCCGCTGATGGCGCTGGCCGGGCTGGAATACGGGATCGTCAATCGCCACAGTGGGGTGTTCTGTCCGGGGTTCTACCGGCTGCCAGGTTCGAGCCACCGCTTCCGCGACTGGAAGCGCGGCGGTCACGGCAGCGTGAGCATGGACCGCGCCCTCGCCCAGTCCTGCGACGTGTACTTCTACAGCCTGGCGCTGAATCTGGGCATCGACCGCATGCACGAATTCCTGGACCGGTTCAGCATGGGGCGACCGACCGGCGTCGATTTACCCGGTGAAAAAGGCGCGCTGCTGCCGTCCGACGAGTGGAAGCGCAAGGTGCAAAAACAGCCCTGGTTTGGCGGTGACAGCCTCAGCGCCGGGATCGGCCAGGGTTATTTCCTGGCCACGCCGCTGCAGCTGGCTCATGCCGTCGCCGTCATTTCCCAGCAGGGCGGGAATTTCAAGCCGCGGGTGCTGCACGCCACCGAACACCCAGGCACCCGGGTCAAGACCCTCGAACCGCCACGGCCATTGCCGGCGGTCACGGTCAGGAATCCCCGGTTCTGGGATGCGGTGATCACCGGGATGATTCACGTGGTCGAGGGCGGTACCGCGCACAAGATCGGCGCGGGCGCCAAGTACCGGATTGCCGGCAAGACCGGCACCGCTCAGGTGTTTACCCTGGGCCAGGGTGAGCGCTACAACGCCAAGCGCCTAGCCAAACACCTGCTGGATCACGCGCTGTTTGTCGCCTTTGCCCCGGTCGAGGACCCGCGCATCGCCGTGGCGGTGATCGCCGAGCACGGCGGCGGCGGCAGCGCCACCGCCGCGCCACTGGCGCGCAAGGTCATGGATGCCTGGCTGCTGAACAAATACGATGATTCCGTTACCGCCGGGATTCCAGCCGCTCAGGAAGTTCAGTCGCATGGAGAGTGACCACAAACCCGTGGTGGCCCGGATCGGGTCACGGTTACTGGCCGACCGTGTGGAGGATGCCAACGGCAAGTTCCTCAAGCTGCTTTATCTCGATCCGTGGCTACTGATCGGGTTGCTGGCGGTATCAGGCCTGGGGCTGATGATGCTCTACAGCGCCGGCCAGCGCGATCTCGATCTGGTGATCGGTCAGGCTATCCGGCTGGGCCTGGGGTTTGCCATCATGTTGACGCTGGCGCAAGTGCCGCCACGCTATTTCCAATTTTGGACGCCGTGGATTTATCTGGCTGGCGTGCTGTTGCTGCTGGCGGTCATGGTGGTCGGCGACATTGCCAAGGGCGCGCAACGCTGGCTGAATCTGGGCGTGGTGCGGTTCCAGCCCTCGGAGATCATGAAACTGGCCGTACCGATGATGATGGCCTGGTTCTTCGCCGACAAGCCGTTGCCACCCCGCTGGTATCATCTGCTGGGCGGGGCGCTGGTCACCGCCATTCCGTTCGTCCTGATCGCCAAGCAGCCGGATTTGGGTACGGCGCTGGTGGTGGGCTGCGCGGGGGCATTCGCACTCTTTCTGGCCGGCCTGAGCTGGTGGCTGTTGTTGGGACTGGTTGGCGTGTTGAGCGCGGTGATTCCGCTGTTCTGGATTTACTTCATGCACGACTACCAGCGCCAGCGGATACTGACCTTCCTGGAGCCGGAAAGCGATCCGCTGGGCGCGGGTTATCACATCATCCAGTCCAAGATCGCCATCGGTTCGGGTGGCATCTATGGCAAGGGTTGGCTGAACGGCACCCAGTTACATCTGGATTTTTTGCCGGAGGGTTCGACCGATTTCATTTTCGCTGCGTTTTCCGAGGAATTCGGCCTGGTTGGCGCCTGTTTGCTGCTGACTCTCTATTTGTTCATCATAGCCCGTGGCCTGTATATGGCCAGCCGGGCGCCCGATACCTACACGCGCTTGCTGGCCGGCAGTCTCATTTTAATTTTTTTCCTCTATGCTTTTGTAAACTCCGGCATGGTGTCCGGCTTGTTACCCGTGGTGGGTTTGCCGCTGCCGCTGTTCAGCTATGGCGGAACCTCGCTGGTGACGCTCATGGCGGGTTTCGGTATGCTGATGAGCGTCTATACCCACCGCCGGACCCTGATGCGATGATCGCCCTGCTGGTCTACGACGAGAAGAACGAGTGAAGCGCCTGTATCTACTCGGCATTGCCCTGCTGTTAAGCGCCTGCGCCCCGCCGGCTCCGGTTCGGCCAGCGCCGGATCTCTCCAACCTCCCCGCCGCACCGGCGCCAGAAGCGACCCCCTCCGGTCCCGTTGACGCCGGTCAGCCGCTGGCTCGCCGGGCCGACGTGCAGGCCTTCATCCGCGAGATGGTGGCCCGCCACGGCTTCAACGCTGCACGCTTGCAGGCAATATTCGGTCGCGCCCACGCCCAGCCCAGTATCATCGCCGCCATGTCCCGACCCGGCGAGGCCAAGCCCTGGTACGCCTACCGGGCAATTTTCCTCACTCCCAAGCGCATCCAGGGCGGGGTGGAATTCTGGCGGACCCACGAAGCGGCGCTGGCCCGGGCCGAGCAGGTCTACGGGGCGCCGCCGGAAATCGTGGTCGCCATCATCGGAGTGGAAACCCAGTACGGCGGCAATATGGGCAAGTACCGAGTGCTGGAAGCCCTGTCCACCCTGGCGTTCGACTATCCCCGGCGCGCCGACTATTTCCGCAAGGAACTCGAAAATTTTCTGCTGTTGACGCGGGCGGAAGGCATCGATCCGCTTGCGCTACGCGGCTCCTACGCCGGGGCAATGGGCTACGGTCAGTTCATGCCCGGCAGCTTCCGCTCCTTCGCGGTGGACTTCGACGGCGACGGCCACCGCGACCTGTGGCGCAATCCCCGCGACGCCATCGGCAGCGTGGCAAACTATTTTAACAAGCACGGCTGGCGCACCGGCGGACCGGTCGCCGTGCCCGTGGAGGTCGGCGGCGCGGGCTATGCGGCCATGGTCAGCCGCAAGCTGGGCCGGCCCCAGTACAGCGTCGCCAGCCTGCAAGCCCGGGGCGTCAGGCTCAAGGAACCGGTGGGTGGCGGCCAAGCCGCGATGTTGTTGGAATTCCAGGGCCGGGAGGGGCCGGAATACTGGTTGGGGTTCGAGAATTTTTATGTCATTACCCGCTATAACCATAGCCAGTTGTATGCCATGGCGGTGTACCAACTGGCCCAGGAAATCCGCGAGCGTCACAAGCGACCTTACGCCGGCGCCCCCGTGCTGGAACGCATGACTCGCGCTGATTGAGTCCATTCTGAAAATTAACAAAGCCGTACCGGTCAGGCGCATTCCCCGCGCACACCCGGTGGTAGGGAGGAATTTTTATGGCCAAATCTTCTTGGAACCATACCTTGGTTTGGGTGTCCCTGGCGGGTGCATTAGCCGGCTGTAGTACCGTTCCCGACAGCCAGCGGTCGGCGAGTCCGTTGGTCGACGTTCCGGCGGCCAGTAGCGAACTCGTACTCAAGGCTGAACCGCCCAGTCGCACCGGCAATGCCGATACCTACGTGGTGTTCGGCCGGCGCTACCGGGTCAGGGAGACCAGCGCCGGCTACCGGGAACGGGGCATCGCTTCCTGGTATGGCTGGGAATTTCATGGCCGCAAGACTTCCAGCGGCTCGCTCTACAACATGTTTGACTTGACCGCCGCCCACAAGAGCCTGCCGCTACCGACTTATGTGCGGGTAACCAATTTGGATAACGGTCGCAATGCCGTGGTGAAGGTTACTGATCGCGGTCCCTTTGTGGGTTCGCGGCTCATCGATTTGTCTTACGCCGCCGCTGGCCAGTTGGGGATGTTGGGGCAGGGCACCGCCCCTGTGGAGGTCGTCGCGTTGGAGCCCTATCAAATCCTGCCAAACCTGGCGGCCCGCCGCGCCGAACAGCGGGAACTGCTCGCCAGTCGCGCCGGGCGGACGAAAGCGAAGATGGAAGTCGCTCAGATCGAATTCGCCCACGACACGCCGATCCGGCCGTTGGCGCCGGCGCCGGCCCAACCAGCAGTGGTGCTGGCGGACAACGATCGGAACCCATCGCCGGTTAAGCTGCCGATTCGGTTGGCGCAGGAAGACGAGGAATTCGCCGCGCCGCGTACCGTCACGAAGCCGCCGGTCCGGCTGGCGCGGGCGGACGTGGAGCGCGATCTACCGAAAGCCGTAATGAAACCGCCGATCCGGCTGGTGCGGGCGGACGTGGAGCGCGATCCGCCGAAAGCCGTAATGAAACCGCTGGTCCGGCTGGCGCGGGCGGACGTGGAGCGCGATCCGCCGAAAGCCGTAATGAAACCGCTGGTCCGGCTGGCATTGGCGGACGTGGAGCGCGATCCGCCGAAAACCGTAATGAAACCGCTGGTCCGGTTGACGCGGGCGGACGTGGAGCGGAATTCGCCGCCCACAGCGGCGAAGGTAACAAACGCCAAGCTGGCCAAGGCCGAGGGTAGCCGCAATCCGATGCGGGCCGGTCCGCACCCGCCGTCTGCCGCACCGACAACGAAGGGTCGGGAGGCTGTGGCCAAGCCAGCCGTTCCAGCCGCTAATGCTAACAACCGCACTGGCAAGCCGGTTTCGCCGCGCCAGGCCAGCGAGTCGAAGCCAACCCCGGTTCGGTTGGCCAGTCTGAAACTCAACCGGTCGCGCGGTGTCGTGGATTGATGTAGAGACACCGTTTAGCCCTTCACCTCAGCTTTGAGTAGGGTACGCAATGCGTACCCTACGACTTCTCCCTCCCGCAAGGGGACAGGAAGTTTCGCGGCCAGGCGGTTTGTTTTTAAGCGGAACTTCTCGCTAGAATCCCACCAATCCAGATTACTACCCCGGAAGACCGTCGCGACATGCCGTATTCGAATGTAGTCCGTACTCTGTTGTTGCCGTTTCTCGCCTTCGCGCTGCTGACGTTGAACTGGACCGTCGCCCCAGCCGAACCCATCCCGCCGCTGTCGCCGTTGCCAGTGCGCGGCTATATCCTGATGGATCATCAGAGTGGCAACGTGCTGGCCGAGATGAAGAGCGACGAGCGGATGGAGCCGGCCAGCATCACCAAGCTGATGACCGCTTATGTCGTCTACAAGGCGCTGAAATCCGGCAAAATTCATCTGAATGATCCAGTGACCATCAGCGAAAAGGCCTGGCGCACGCCCGGCTCCAAGATGTTCATCAAACTCGGCACCCAGGTGTCGGTCGACGACTTGTTGCGAGGGATGGTGGTGCAGTCCGGCAACGACGCCACCGTAGCGCTGGCCGAGCATGTGGCCGGTTCCGAGGAAACCTTCGCCAAGCTGATGAACCAGGAAGCGGAGCGGCTGGGGATGAAGAACAGCCACTTCACCAACGCACCGGGTATGCCCGATCCCAACCACTACATGTCTGCTCGCGACATTGCTACCTTGGCCCGGGCGCTGATCCGCGACTTTCCTGACCAGTATCCCCGCTATTCCGAGCGCAGCTTCAAGTACAACAACATCGAGCAGCCGAATCGGAACCGCCTGCTGCTGACCGATCCCTCGGTGGACGGCGTCAAGACCGGCCACACCGAGACTGCCGGTTACTGCCTGGTGTCCTCGGCCAAGCGCGACGACACCCGGCTGATCGGCGTGGTGCTGGGCGCTCAGAAGGAAAAGGATCGCTTTTCGGCCAGCCAAACCCTGCTCAACTACGGCTTCAGTTTCTTCGAGAGCCGCAAGGTGTACGACGCCAACACCCCGGTCGTGACAACCCGGATCTGGAAAGGCCAGGAAAACGAACTCCCGCTGGGCGTGGTTTACCCGCTGTACGTGACCGTGCCCAAGGGTCAGGCTGCCCAAGTCAGCACCACGACCACGGTGCAGCCGACCATCATTGCGCCGGTCCAGAAAGATCAGCCACTGGGTGAGATCGCGGTCAAGCTGGGCGATCAGGAGGTCAGCAAGACGCCGCTGGTGGCGCTGAAGGACGTGCCGGAGAGCGGCTGGTTTGGACGGATGATCGACGCGATTCTGCTGTTCTTCCATTCCCTGTTCAGTTGAGCGCGCACGGTTGGGCGGGCGGTCACCGTGAACGATGAATCGCTGTTGCAATTCCCCTGCGATTTTCCTATCAAGATCATGGGCGTTGGCGATTCGGATTTCCAGGTGCTGGTCGTGGAATTGGTGCGCCGGCACGCGCCCGATCTAGACGAGGCGCGAGTGCAAGTACGGGACAGCCGCGCTGGCCGCTACCGGTCGGTGACAGTCGTGGTGCGCGCCCGCGCCCACGCGCAGCTAAACGCCATCTACCAGGATCTCAGCGGGCATCCGCGCATCAGGTTGGTGCTGTGATTCCGGGCATGGCCGCGCCCGCTTCCCGCTCCGAACTCCTGTGGTTTCGCCGCCTGGGTCGCCGCGACTACGGCCCGGTGTTCGACGCCATGCGGGCGTTCACCGAGGCTCGCACCGCGGCCACATCGGACGAACTGTGGGCGGTGGAACATCCGCCGGTGTTTACCCAGGGCATGGCCGGCAAGGCGGAGCATGTGCGGGCGCCGGGCGATATTCCTGTCGTTCAGGCGGATCGCGGCGGTCAGGTAACCTATCACGGGCCGGGGCAGGTGGTGGTGTATTGCCTGCTGGACGTGCGGCGGCTGGGTCTCGGCGTGCGCGCGCTGGTGACGGTGCTGGAGCGGTCGGTGATCGGCCTGCTCGCCGCCCATGGCGTCGCCGCCCGCGCCCGGCCCGATGCGCCCGGCGTCTACGTCGGGGACGCCAAGGTGGCTTCGCTGGGATTGCGCATTCGCCAGGGTCGCTCCTATCATGGCTTGAGTCTGAACGTGGCGATGGATCTGGAGCCGTTCGCCCGCATCAATCCCTGCGGTTATCCCGGCCTGCGAGTGACCCAGTTGCGCGATCTCGGCATCGACCTCGACCCGGACGCCGCTACCCGGGAACTGTTGCTCAATTTAGGTCGCCAACTCGGCTACCGCCGCTTCGGCGAAGTCGAGGGGCTGCCCGCTGCTCCACCCTGAATTCGCCGCACCGGAGCCCAGTGAATTTCGGGGCGTCATCGATTGTCCAATCCGGCTGTTCGCCACCGACCCCGCCCAGGAACTGCCCATGTCTGATTCTCCCGTTTCCAATACGCCCGCCGCCCCCCCAGCCAAACCCGTTCCCCAGCCGGGTGAGAAGCTGCGCGGCGCGGATAAGGTCGCCCGCATTCCGGTCAAGATCGCGCCGACCGATCCCCAACAGCGCTTGCGCAAGCCGGCCTGGATTCGCGCCCCCTTCCCCGGTACGCCGGAAGTCATGCGGCTCAAGCGGATTCTGCGCGACAACCATCTGCACACGGTCTGCGAGGAAGCCAGTTGTCCCAATCTGGGGGAATGCTTCGGTCACGGCACCGCCACCTTCATGATCATGGGCGCCATCTGCACCCGGCGCTGTCCGTTTTGCGACGTGGGTCACGGCCGGCCCAACCCGCTCGATCCCGAGGAACCGGAGAACCTGGCCCGCACCGTGGCGGCGATGGGCTTGAAATACGTGGTCATCACCTCGGTAGACCGCGACGATCTGCGCGACGGCGGCGCGGCCCATTTCGCCACCTGCGTCCGGGCGGTGCGCGCTGCCCAGCCTGGCATCAGCATCGAAATCCTGACGCCTGACTTTCGTGGCCGGATGGATGTGGCCTTGGAAATTCTGGAGCGGGAACCGCCAGACGTGTTCAACCACAATCTGGAAACCGTGCCGCGCCTGTATCGCCAGTCCCGGCCCGGCGCGGATTATCAGTACTCGCTGACCTTGCTAAAGCGTTTCAAGGAACGGCAACCGCATGTTCCGACCAAGTCGGGATTGATGCTGGGGCTGGGGGAGACCACGGCGGAAATCGAAGCGGTCATGCAGGATCTGCGCGCTCACGACGTGGAGATGCTGACGCTCGGCCAGTACTTGCAGCCCAGCGTCCATCACCTGCCGGTAGACCGCTACGCACCGCCCGAAGAATTTGAGCATCTGCGCCAGTTGGGAGAAGCCATGGGCTTCACCCACGTCGCTTCCGCGCCGCTGGTGCGCTCGTCCTATCACGCCGATGCGCAGGCCCGGGGCGCCGGAATCGCGTAGGTTGGAATCAGCGGTGCGATGATCCTCGGCGTTTTTTCCGTTCCGTCCGCCCTTGAGGAAACTTGCGGGGCGCGTATTATCTAAATGGAACGACGCTGCCCCGGCGCGTCGTCACCAGACGCTCAATCCTTAATTCTTCTCTCCGCAGACGCCTGAGCAACGCCATGAGCACGGAATACTCATCGTCATCCGATCAAGATCGCGGCCTCGTCGTTGAGCCGGCCAAGCCGGAGCTTAAGCAACCGCCGCTGTACAAGGTGGTCCTGTTGAATGACGACTACACGCCGATGGATTTCGTAGTGCGGATTCTGGAGCACTTTTTCGGGATGGGCCGGGAACAGGCCACCCAGATCATGCTGCACGTTCATACCCGGGGTCGGGGCGTGTGCGGAGTCTATACTCATGATATCGCGGAAACCAAGGTGGTGCAGGTAACCGAGTTTTCCCGTCGCCACCAGCATCCGTTGCTGTGCATCATGGAAGAAGACTAACTTTCAAAACCACCGAGCGCGTTTCGAGGTGCGAGTATGTTGAGCAAGGATCTGGAATTTTCCATCAATCTTGCGTTCCGCGAGGCGCGGGATCGGCGCCACGAGTTCATGACCATCGAACATCTGTTGCTGGCCCTGCTGGACAATCCGGCGGCGGTGGAGGTGCTGCGGGCCTGCGGCGCTCAGATGGACAAGCTGAAACGCGATTTGCAGCTTTTTATCCGCGACAACACGCCGATCCTGCGGGCTGACGACCCGCGCGAAACCCAGCCGACCCTGGGATTTCAGCGGGTGTTGCAGCGGGCAGTGCTGCACGTGCAATCCTCCGGCAACCGCGAAGTCACCGGCGCCAACGTACTGGTGGCCCTGTTCGGCGAGCAGGAGTCGCAGGCGGTGTATCTGCTCAAGCAGCAGGAAATCAACCGGCTGGACGTGGTGAACTACATCTCGCACGGCATTTCCAAAGCGGGCGATGACCAGGAATCCGCCGCGCCCCAGGCCGAGGAAAACCCTGAGAGTCCGAGCGCCAAGCCGTTGGAGAACTTCGCCAGCAACCTCAACGAATTGGCGCGGCAGGGCCGTATCGATCCGCTGATCGGCCGGCGCGAGGAAATCGAACGCACCATTCAGATTCTCTGCCGGCGGCGCAAGAACAACCCGCTGTTCGTCGGCGAGGCCGGGGTCGGCAAGACCGCCATCGCCGAAGGTCTGGCCAAGATGATCGTCGATGGCGAGGTACCGGAAGTGCTGCGCAACGCCACCATGTACGCATTGGATTTGGGTGCGCTGGTCGCCGGCACCAAGTATCGCGGCGATTTCGAGAAGCGGCTGAAATCGGTGCTAGCGCAGTTGCGCAAAGAGCGCAACGCCATTTTGTTCATTGACGAAATTCACACCATCATCGGGGCTGGCGCGGCCTCCGGCGGGGTGATGGACGCCTCGAACCTGATTAAGCCGGTGCTGGCCTCGGGCGAGATGAAGTGCATCGGTTCGACCACCTATCAGGAATATCGCGGCATCTTCGAGAAAGACCGAGCGCTGGCGCGACGATTCCAAAAGATCGACGTGGTCGAGCCGTCCATCGAGGAGAGCTATCAGATCCTCAAGGGCCTGAAAACCCGGTTTGAGGAACATCACGACGTCAAATACGCCGACAAGGCGCTGCGGGTGGCGGTGGAACTGTCGGCCCGCTACATCAACGACCGCCACCTGCCGGACAAGGCGATTGATGTTATCGACGAGGCTGGGGCCAGCCAGCGCCTGCTGCCGGTCGCCAAGCGCAAGAAGGTGATCAACGTCACCGACATCGAAACCATCGTGGCCAAGATGGCCCGCATTCCGCCCAAGACGGTGTCGTCGTCGGACAAGGACGTGCTGCGTAACCTGGATCGCGATCTGAAACTAGTGGTGTTCGGCCAGGATGAGGCGATCGAAAATTTGGCCACCGCGATCAAGATGGCGCGCGCTGGCCTGGGCAACGAGCAGAAACCCATCGGCAACTTCCTGTTCGCCGGTCCGACCGGAGTGGGCAAGACCGAGGTGACTCGGCAACTGGCTCGCATCATGGGCATCGAGCTGATTCGCTTCGACATGTCCGAGTACATGGAGCGGCATACGGTGTCGCGGCTGATCGGCGCGCCGCCGGGCTACGTCGGCTTCGATCAGGGCGGTTTGATGACCGACGCCATTCTGAAGCATCCGCACGCGGTGCTGCTGCTGGACGAGATCGAGAAGGCGCACCCGGACGTGTTCAACCTGCTGTTGCAGGTGATGGACCATGGCACGCTGACCGACAACAACGGCCGCAAGGCGGATTTTCGCAACGTCATTCTGGTGATGACCACCAACGCCGGCGCCGAACAGATGGACCGGACCTCCATCGGCTTCACCACGCAGGATCACAGCAGCGATGGTTTGGAGGTGATCCGGCGCATGTTTACGCCGGAATTCCGCAACCGGCTGGATGCTATCGTTCTGTTCAAGGGGTTGACGCCCACGACCATCGCCCAGGTGGTGGATAAGTTCCTGATCGAGCTGGAAGCCCAACTGGAGCCGAAGAAGGTCACGCTGGAGGTGGACGAGGAAGGGCGGCAATGGCTGGCCAAGCGCGGCTACGATCCCAAGATGGGCGCGCGGCCGATGGCGCGACTCCTTCAGGAAAATATCAAGCGCCGTTTAGCCGAGGAACTGCTGTTCGGCCGGCTGATGAACGGCGGGCATGTGAGCGTCACCGCGCGCGCCGGCGATCTGCAAGTGGAAATCGTCGAGGAAGAGGCAGTGCCCTGAGGCGAAGGCGAGGCTGGGGTAGTCGGCGGCGCGTGGCCGCTGGCTGCCGCGCCAGGGGAGCGATAACGACCGGCTGGCTGTCGGAGTCAGCGTCCGCGATACGTGATGCGGCCCTTACTGAGATCGTAGGGGGTTAGTTCCACTTTCACCTTGTCGCCGGTCAGGATGCGGATGTAGTTCTTGCGCATCCGGCCGGAGATGTGCGCCGTGATCACGTGACCATTCTCCAACTTTACCCTGAACATGGTGTTGGGCAGGGTATCAACCACGGTGCCCTCCATTTCGATGTGGTCTTCTTTCGACATAAATCCTCGCTGACGCGCTGTTGCTGGCTGGGTAAAAAGACCTGTCACCATAGCGAAAATCCCGGGGTCCGGCAAGTGAATGCGAGCGCGCTTCGACATCTGCTGATCGTTTACCATTCCCAGACCGGCCATACCCGAACCATGGCGCGGGCGGTGTTGCGCGGCGCGCGGCGGACGCCGGAAGTCGAGACGCGGCTGAAAATGGCGCTGCGCGCTGGTCTGGATGATCTGTTATGGGCGCAGGGTCTGGTGTTGGGCACGCCGGAGAATTTCGGCTACATGTCCGGGGCGTTGAAGAACTTTCTGGATCGCACCTATTATCCGGCCCAGGGCAAGGTCGATGGCTTGCCCTATGCCGTGTTCATCAGCGCCGGCAACGATGGGCGCGGGGCGCTGTCGGGCATCGAACGCATCGCCCGCGGCTATCCGCTCAAACCGGTATGCGAGCCGATCATTGCCCGGGGTGAACTGACCGCCGAGATTTTGCAATGCTGCGAGGAATTGGGCGAAACCATGGCGTTGGGAGTGGCATGGGGAATTTTTTAAGGTTGCGGCAGCGGTTGCGTGGCTGGGCCGGGCGCTGGCGAACCGCTGCCGTTCGGTCGCCGCTGGCTAAGCGGCGATGGCTGGCCCGGATCAGTCGTGGTTTGTGGACGGCGGTGCGGGTGTTCGCGGTCGGGTCGGTGGCGCTGGTGCTGGTACTGCGCTGGGTTCCGCCGCCAGCCTCCAGTTTCATCGCGCAGGGCTGGCTGAATGCGTTGTGGGCGGGGGAGCGCGCGGCGTTCCGATATGACTGGACGCCGATGGCGACGATTTCGCCCCACGCGGCGCTGGCAGTGATCGCCGCCGAGGATCAGCGGTTTCCCGACCATTTCGGCTTCGATTTCGTGGAGATTCAGGATGCGCTGGAGGATCAGGACGAGGGTAAGCCCTTGCGCGGCGCCAGCACCCTCAGCCAGCAGGTGGCCAAGAACCTGTTTTTGTGGCCGGGGCGCAGCTTCGTCCGCAAGGGGCTGGAAGTCTGGTTCACCGTGCTGCTGGAGTTGCTGTGGCCCAAGCAGCGGATTTTGGAGGTCTATCTGAACATCGCTGAATTCGGCCAATACACCTTCGGGGTGGAAGCGGCCAGCCAGCGATTTTTCCACAAGCCCGCCGCGCGCCTGGCCGCTGCCGAGGCGGCCAGGCTGGCGGCGGTGTTGCCCAATCCGTTGCGCTATCGAGTGGACCGGCCTTCGGCCTACGTGCTTAAGCGCCAGCGCTGGATCGAACGGCAGATGCTACAGCTAGGTGGCGTTACCTATCTTCACCAATTATAACTCAGGGTATTCACAATAATGTCGGATTTCCACATGGGAGCAGTCGCCGATTGGGGCGGATTGGGACAAGACTTCCGCCGGTTATTCAACGGCGGCTGTCTGCTGGTTTGCGCGGTGGGGTTGGGATTTGCCTATTATGCACAGTTCTCTTTGGGACTGGAGCCGTGTCCGCTGTGCATTTTCCAGCGACTGGCCTTGCTGGGTTTGAGTGCGGTGTTTTTGCTGGCGACCGTTCATCATCCGGCTGGCTGGGGCGCGCGGGTTTATGGGGCGTTGATCGGCTTAATCGCGGCCATCGGCGCCGGCATCGCCGCCCGGCACGTCTGGTTGCAGCACCTGCCGCCGGAAGAAGCACCACGCTGCGGGCCGGGGCTGGATTACCTGCTGGAAACCCTGCCGCCGAACGAACTTGTGCGCGAAGTCCTAACCGGTTCCGGCGAGTGCGCCAAGGTGGACTGGACTCTATTGGGTTTGAGCATCCCGGAGGGGACCCTGTTGCTGTTCCTCGGCTTGGGCGTGCTCGGCGTACTCGGCAACTGGTGGTGGCGTGACCGCCGGGGTTCGGAGCTTGGATAGAGAGTGGCAGAACTGCCGGCGCGTCCTCGCCGGCGAAGCGATTCAGGGCTGGTGACTGCCAGGGAGGAGGGCACAGCCGCGGCCGTACTGGCGTTGCAGGGCTTGCCAGACTTCGAAGGGGTATTGATGGGTGTTGTCATCCTGGGCCTGGGTTTCGACACTGTTGATGCCCGCCGGGTCCAGCACCGCCAGGGTGTTGCCCGGCGTAGGCAGGTGACGGGTTTCCAACAGGGCGACAGCTTGACGGGCATACGCACCATTGGCCCGTTCACCGACACCGATTCGATACAGCCGGAAATTTTTCATGTGCGCCATCCGGGGCAGATAGCGCAGCAGTTGGGCAGCGCTATCGTCGGAAGCGGCGACTGCGCCATCGTTCAGTCCAAACGCGAGATAGGCCGAGTGGATTCGGTACAACTCCCGCGCCTTGTCAGGATCGGTATGCTCGAACTGCAGAGCGATTTGTTGCAGAACGCTGGGCATGATTCTGGACCTCGTTCGACCGTGGCCTTGGCCGATGCCTTTCGTCGGAGGAGAACCTGTCCGCCCGGAGGGCGGATTCAAGCGGCGTATCAAGCAGGTTGCCAAGCTTGAATGTTCTAATTGTAGCTGACGTAAACGGTTTTGGTAGGGCCGGACAATACTATTTTCACGATGTGCAATTGCGCAAAAAAGCCCGGCGGGGCCGGGCGGGGGGAACGATACCGGGCGATCAGGTTTCGGTAGGATTGTTGACGGCGGTCTCCATCAGCTTTTGCAGTTCGCCACTCTGATAGAGTTCGAGGGTGATATCGCAACCGCCGATCAGTTCGCCGTTGATGTAAATCTGCGGGAAGGTGGGCCAGTCGGCGTAACGGGGCAGGTTGTCGAAGATTTCTGGATCTTCCAGCACGTTCACGTAGGCGAACGGCAGACTGGTGGCGGCCAGCGCCTGAGCGGCGCGCTGGGAGAAACCGCAGCGCGGCATTTCCGGGGTGCCCTTCATATAGATCACCACGGGATTGTTTTCGACCTGCTCTTTGATGCGTTCCAATACGTCCATCGGTTGACCTCGAATGGGAGAGACTCAGGCATTGACCCGCGTACCGGGGTCTACGTTCAATTGCAGCCAAAATTCGAGTAGCGCCGCGTGCCACAGCTTGCTACCCAGCAACCGGGTCAGATGCGCCTCCGGCTCGGCCAGCAGTTGATCCAGATAAGCCCGCTGGAACAGGCCGCGTTCCCGGCAGGTACGTGAATTGACGATGTCGCGCATGAACTCCAGGAATTCACCGCGCACGAACTTGAGCGCTGGCACCGGGAAATAGCCCTTGGGCCGGTCGATCACCGCCGCGGGCAACAAATCGCGAGCGATTTTCTTGAGCACGTATTTGCCGTCGCCGCCGATTTTCAGGGCCGGCGGCAGTTGCATGGCCAGTTCCACCAGTTCGTGATCGAGGAACGGCACCCGCGCTTCCAGCCCCCAGGCCATGGTCATGTTGTCCACCCGCTTGACCGGATCGTCCACGATCAGAGTGGTCACGTCCAGCCGCAGCACCCGATCCAGATACTCGTCGGCGTCCAGTTCCGCCAGCCGCTCGGCGATGAGTTCGGCGGTGTAGTCGGGACCTTGCCAGGCCGGCGCGACGGTTTCCAGGAATTCGTCGTGGTCGCGGTCGAAATAATGCCGCCGGAACCGTTCCAGATCACTGCCCGTCGCGGCGGCCATGCGTGGATACCAGAAATAGCCACCGAACACTTCGTCGGCGCCCTGACCACTTTGCACCACCTTGACCGCCTGGGAAACCCGCTCGGCCAGCAGGAAGAACGCCACCGCGTCCTGCCCGACCATCGGCTCGGCCATGCAAGTGACCGCTTCCGGCAGGCGTTGGAGCACCTGGTCGTTGGGAATCAGATACTGGTGATGGCGGGTCTGGTAACGGGCGACCACCTGATCGGAATATTCGAACTCGCTGCCCTTTTCCTCCGGCTGATCCTCGAACCCGACCGAGAAGGTGCGCAAATCGTGGACGCCGGATTCGGCCAACAGCGCCACCAGCAGGCTGGAATCCAGCCCGCCGGACAGCAGCACGCCCACCGGCACGTCGGCGATGTCCAGCCGCCGCCGCACCGCCAGCCGCAGCGCGACGTGAACTGCCTCGGTCCATTCAGCTTCGGTTCGGGCTTCGGACGGACGCATGGCGCGTAGATGCCAATAGACGCGGCTGTGCTCGCGGCCACTGGCGTCAATGGTCAATGTCGTCGCCGGGGCCAGCTTGCGGATGCCTTGCAGGATGGTGCGCGGCGCGGGAATGACGGCGTGCAATGTCAGTTGGTGATGCAGGGCCACCGGATCGAGTGTGGTGTCCACGTCCGGCGCTTCCAGCAACGCCTGGCTGTTGGAGGCGAAGCGGAAGGCGCGCGGGGTGCGGCTGTAGTACAGCGGCTTGATGCCCAGTCGGTCGCGGGCCAGAAACAGGCTGCGCTCGCGCGGATTCCAGAGAGCGAAGGCGAACATGCCGATCAGATGTTCGACGCAGCGTTCGCCCCATTCGGCGTAGGCCTTGAGAATGACCTCGGTATCGCCGTCGGAGAAGAAGCGGTAGCCCTTGGCCAGCAGTTCGCGCCGCAGTTCCCGGTAGTTGTAGATCGCGCCGTTGAACACCAACGCCAGCCCCAGTTCAGGATCCACCATCGGCTGGTTGGAGCGGTCGCTCAGGTCGATGACCGACAGCCGGCGATGGCCGAAGAGCAGAGGCCCGTCGGACCAGACGCCTTCGTGATCGGGACCGCGCCGGGCCAGCCGTTGCAACATCCGCCCCATCAGGGCCAAATCGGGTTCGCCACTGTCGAGGCGCAGTTCGCCGCCAATGCCACACATCGTGCTTTACCGTTTCGGAAGCAAGAGGGGCTGGTTTAGCGCGGATACTGCAAGTTGGAGACGTTAACCGGGGGGCGCACACCAGGTACGTTGCGGGCCAGGGAACCGGCGCGCAGATAGGCCTGGACGTTGGGCGTATTGCCGCTCAGTGTGACCCTGCCGCTTTCGACCGTGACCGTGATGTTGGCGGCGGCCAGTTCGGGGTCCTGCTTGAAGGCATCCTTGATGCTGGAGCTGATTTCGGAATCGCTGACCTTGGGACCGCCACGCCCGCCGTCGCGCAGGCTGGTGGCGCTGGCGGTCCCGCTGTCATCGCTGGAACCACCGCCGAGACCAGCGCAGCCGGTGGCGGCCAGGGCAGCAAGGAGGACGGGAATCAGAAGTTTGCGCAGGTTCATAGGTTTCAATCTCCCAAGTCTGAAAAGAAGGGCAGGGGCCTGGCCTTGAGTGAGTCCGGCCGGGGCGGTCGGCGGCAAGGATAGCACACCCGTACCCTGCAAGCCCCGCGTTGCATCGGTTGGAACTGGCGTCTAGACTAGCCCGGCTTTCGTCCGGGTCCCGTGATGGTAACGAAACTTGCTGTCGCCGCGGAACTCCAAACCAACGCCCATACCCACCACTGAATATGGAGAAAAGACGCAATGGTTCATGAACTTCCTGCACTGCCCTATGCCAAGAACGCCCTGGAGCCGCATATCTCGGCGGAGACTATCGAATATCACTACGGCAAGCATCATCAGACCTACGTCACCAACCTCAACAATTTGATTAAGGGCACCGAATTCGAGAATCTGTCGCTCGAAGACATCGTGCTCAAGTCCTCCGGCGGCATCTTCAACAACGCTGCGCAGGTATGGAACCACACCTTCTATTGGAACTGCCTCAAGCCTAACGGCGGCGGCGAGCCGACTGGGGCGCTGGCGGCGGCGATCAATCGGAAGTTCGGTTCGTTCGCGGCGTTCAAGGAAGAGTTCACCAAGTGCGCGGTTGGCACGTTCGGTTCTGGCTGGGGCTGGCTGGTCAAGAATCCCGATGGCTCGGTGGAACTGATGAGCACGTCCAACGCCGGCACACCGGCGACCGCCGGTAAGAAGGCCTTGCTGACCTGCGACGTATGGGAGCACGCCTACTACATTGATTACCGTAACCTGCGGCCCAAGTATGTCGAGGCATTCTGGAATCTGGTGAACTGGGATTTCGTGGCCCAGCAATACGCCTGAACCGCGCCGTCTGAAAGCCGGGCCAGTCTGGAAACAAGCCGGCGAATCCCGCCGGCTTTTGCGTAATGAAGTGCTTCGACCGACCCGAGTTGACTCCAGGGTATGCGGTAGGGGAATCAGCGCAGCGCAATCCACCTTCCGCGATCTTCCGTTGGTGGTCGATTTCACTTCGCTCATCCATCCTGCAATTCGTCAATTGAGCCCGGTTGAACCGCTAGAATCCTCGGCTTTGGCTATTTTGGTTTCCAAAGTATACTCTCAATAACTTGTTGATTTTACTTAGTTCGTCGGTTTATAGGCTAGTCCCGGCGCAGTGGGTGTGCCGCGTGGTGATGCGCGGGGAATTGATCGAGAGTGGATCGAGCGCCAGGCGGGGAGGGTGACGAAATGTTCGTGACGACGTTGGATCCCTTTATGCGCACGCTCGGCCTGCAAGCTGAAGTTCCGACGCCTGGTCAGGCGCGGGTGTGGGGCGTCATCCGGCCGGAATTTCTTAACAGTTGGGGCTCGGCGCATGGCGGCTTTCTGTATTCGGTCGCCGACGCCGCCTTTGCCTTGGCGTCCAATTCGCACGGAACGCTGGCGGTCGCGCTCGCTGTGCACATGGAGTATTTGCAACCCAGTCAGGCCGGCGCGGAGGTGGAGGCGCTGGCGGCCGAGGTTTACCTGGGGCGGCGCACGGCGGTTTATCGGGTGGAGGTGCGCAGCGGCTCGGCGCTGCTGGCGATCTTCACCGGTACGGTCTACCGGCGCACCGGGCAAGAGAGTTCGCTGTTGCCCCCAACCCATCGCGCGGGGTGACGCCCTTTTCCAACACGGATGCGCTGCTGGCTAACGTACTGATCGTGGTGGCTGGCTTCTTCGGCGACTTAAGTCTATCGGCGCTCAAGCGCGATCTTGGCATCAAGGACAGCGGCAATCCGCTGCCGGGCCACGGCGGCATTCTCGACCGGGTGGACAGCCTGACCTACACCGCGCCGCTGTTCTTCCACTTCATCCGCTGCTTCTACTTTTGATCGCCGCCATGGGCTACACGGAATACTTTCTCGGCAAGACCGGCATCGTCTGGTCCCGGTTCATGGCCGCGCTGACGGAACATTGGGCGGGTTAGGGTAACGGGGCCTTCTCCGGTAAAATTCCCGCGCTCCAAACCAAAGAGAGAACGCGATGGCCAGTTTTCCGTTGGTTGCGATTATCGTTGCCGTTTACACCTTGTTCGCCTTCGTGGCGCTAGGTTGGCTGGACGGCGTGCGCCCGGCGCGATTTGTAGCGTTGGTGACGATTTGCTGATGCCCGCCTCCGAATTTTCCCTGATTGACCGTTATTTCGCCGTTCATAGCCCGCACCGGCCTGATGTGGCGCTGGGCATCGGCGACGATTGTGCGTTGCTAATCCCACCCACCAACCAGCAGTTGGTGGTGACGATGGATACGTTGGTGGTGGGCGTGCATTTTTTCGCCGACACCGACCCGGAAGGTCTCGGCCACAAGACGCTGGCGGTGAATTTGAGTGATCTGGCGGCAATGGGTGCGACGCCGGCTTGGGCCACGCTGGCGCTGACCCTGCCTAAAGCGGATGAGGACTGGCTGGAACGGTTTTGCCGGGGCTTATTCGCCCTGGCGGATCGTTATGGGGTACAACTGGTCGGTGGCGACACCACCCACGGACCGACGACCGTCATCACCCTTCAGGCCCACGGTTTTGTTCCGCCGGGGCTGGCGTTGCACCGCGACGGAGCGAAACCAGGCGATGGGATTTACGTGACCGGCACGCCGGGCGACGCGGGCCTGGCGCTGGCGGCGGTGTTCGGCAAGGCGGTGGTCGCTTCGGAATATCGTCGCTACGTCCAGATCCGGTTGGATCGCCCGGAGCCGCGTCTGGCCGAAGGCATGGCTTTGCGCGGCGTGGCCAGCGCCGCCATCGACATCTCCGATGGGCTGGCGCAGGACCTCGGTCATGTCCTGGAACGCAGCGGGGTCGGGGCGCGGCTGGAGGTGGACCGGCTACCCCTGTCGCCGGCGCTGACCGCCAGCCTCGACCGGGAGGCTGCTATCGCGACGGCCTTGGCCAGCGGCGACGATTACGAACTGTGCTTCACCGTGCCGCCGCAACGGGTCGCGCAACTGAAAAGCGTGGCGGCGGACTGGGAATGCCGCTGCTCCCGTATCGGTCTCATCACGGCGGAACCGGGTTTGCGACTGGTTCGCGCCGAGGGTCCGGCATTTGGTCTGGAGCGGTCGGGTTATGACCATTTCGGTTAGGAAACAACATCCCGAACGCGCTGTCGGCCAGGGCGTCAACGGACAAGGCGCCATCCGGGCGATACCAGTAAACGGACCAGTTGAGCATGCCGAACAGCAGGAGCCGCACCGGCGGCGCCGCCGAGGCGATCCTGCCCTGCTTGGCCAGCGCCTCCAGCGCCGCCTGCCAGGGTTCCTGGTAACGATCAAACGCGGCGGCGATTTCAGTCCGTGCCGCCGCGTCGAGCCCACGGCTTTCGTTGATCAACAGCGGTGAAGCGCCGTCGTCTTCCAGCAGGGTGCCAAGATGGGTGCGGATCAGGCGACGCAAGCGATCGGCCGGATCGTCGATCCCTGCAATCGCCTGCATCTGGCGCTGATGACCCTCGCGGAGGCCATCGAGAATGGCCGCCTTGAGCAACTCCTGCTTGCTGTGGAAGTGATAGAACGGGCTGCCGGAGCGCATGCCAACGGCGTGCGCGATGTCACGGGTGGTCGTCGCATCGAAGCCTTTTTTGACAAACAGGCGGGCCGCCGCGCGCAACAGTTCGCTGCGCCGGTTCGGCTCCAGCCC
>JBDHRD010000033.1:0-21539 GCA_039807425.1 Candidatus Contendibacter sp.
GGTCTTGGCGATGTCCGGCACCTTGACCGCCATCTTCGGGTTGCTGGGATCGAAGAAATGGATCATCCGCGAGGGCAAGACGGGAATCTCGCGGAGTGGTTCGGGAGCGCCGACGACCTTGGCTTTGAAGAAATCGCGGGGACTGCGGAGCATGGTTGGATTCTCCCAAGGTTAATGGTTTTCGTATTGATGGATCAATTGTTGCGCGGCCACGGTAGGAGGCAGATGCCCCTCGATGACTGCGTGTTCCACGGCGGCGCGGATGCTGCCGACGCCGGCATGACTGAAGAAACTGGTGCGCAAGTGTTCCTCGACCATGGAGTAGACCCAGTCCAGAGTTTGCCGTTGTCGGCGTCTCTCGAACACACCGCTGGCGGTGGTCTGCTGGTGGAAATCACCGATCACCTGCCAAATCGCATCGATCCCATCGCCCTGGATCGCCGAGCAGGTGTAGGCGCGGGTGCGCCAGCCTTCGGTAGCGGGGGCGAGGTAGTGCAGGGCGCGATTGTAATCCGCTTTGGCGGCGTTGGCGCGGACCTTGTTGTCGCCGTCGGCCTTGTTGACCAGCAGGGCGTCGGCCAGCTCCATGATGCCCTTCTTGATCCCCTGCAACTCGTCGCCGGCCCCGGCGATCATCAGCAGCAGGAAGAAATCGACCATCGAACGCACGGTGGTTTCGCTCTGGCCCACACCGACGGTTTCCACCAGGATCGCGTCGAAGCCAGCAGCCTCGCAGACCAGGATGGTTTCGCGGCTCTTGCGGGCCACGCCGCCCAGGGTGCCCCCGGATGGGGAAGGACGGATGAAGGCGCGGATGTCGCGCGAGAGCTGTTCCATCCGGGTCTTGTCGCCGAGGATGCTGCCGCGCGTGACCGTGCTGCTGGGGTCCACCGCCAGCACCGCGACCTTGTGGCCCCGTTCGCACAAGCGCAGGCCGAGCGCTTCGATGAAGGTGCTTTTGCCGGCGCCCGGCACGCCGGTGATGCCGACCCGAATCGAGTTGCCGGTGCTGGGGATCAGTTGCCGGAGCACTTCCTGGGCCATATCGAAATGGGCCTGGGAATTGCTTTCCACCAGGGTGATGGCCTGCGCCACCACGTTGCGGTCGCCGGCCAGCACGCCGGCTACATATTCGTCCACCGTCAGACGGCGGCGGCGCGGGGTGGGCGGGCGCGATACCGCCACGCTGGCTTGGCCGAGGATGCCGTCGTGGCCGCCATCGACGCCGGCCATGACCGAAGTGGTGAATTCCTTGCCGGCATTGTCGGGAACCCAGTCGGGTTTATAGGTTTTTTCGCTCATGGGAAGTGTCTTATAGTGACCTTTTTGGTAAAAACCCCTGCCTTCGGGCGGGAGAGACTTCAGAGACTGTCTGAAAATTAACTCATTGATTGATACGGATGTAGAGATCGCTTCCAGTCAGTTTTCCGGTTGATCCAGCCGAACGAAGGTTACCCGATAGAAAATCTTTCGGAAAAATCAGTGATGAGTTTTTCGACAGTCTCTGAGACCAAAGAGAACAGCGGGCAGGGCGCGCATCGCCCACCCTCCGCCGCTCAACCCTACGCGTGGAAGGTCCGGCCCGTGATACCCTTGCTGTCCGGCCCCAGCAGATACAGGTAGGCGGCCAAAACGTCCTCCGGTCTGGCCCATTCTGTGGGGTCGCGGCCCGGATAGGCCCGCAAGCTTAACTCGGTGCGCACCCGGCCCGGATCGACGCTGTTGACCCGGATGGGGGTGTTGGCTTCCAGTTCGCTGGCCAGCAATTTCATCAGGGTCTGAGCGCCGCCCTTGGCCACCGCGTAGGCGCCCCAGTAGGCCGCGCCTTCGTCGCCGACCCGGTCAGTGGTGAACACGACCGAGGCGTCGGCGGCGCGATTCAGCACGCCCAGCACCGCCTGCGTCAGCAGGAACGGGGCGTTCAGGTTGACCTGCAAAATCCGGTACCAGAGTTCGATGTCGTAATTGGTGATGGGCGTGAGTCCCTCGAACAGGGCGGCGTTGTGCAACAGCCCGTCCAACCGGCCGAATTCCGTGTCCAGGACATGCGCCAGATCGGCGTAGTCCTTGGGCGTCGCGCCCTCCAGGTTCATCGGGTAGATGGCCGGCTTGGGGCCACCCGCCCGTTCGATCTCATCGTAGACCTGCTCCAGCTTGCGAATGGCGCGGTCCAGCAAAATCACGGTCGCGCCGTGGCCGGCCAGCCGCCCGGCGACGGCGCAACCGATGCCGCCGCCGGCCCCCGTCACCAGAATAACCCGGTCTTTCAGTAGATCGGCAGCAGGTTGGTAGTCCTTCATGGCGATACCTTGCTTGTATGCGCGGCGTTAATAAACATAGTTTACTATGGCATCACCGAGCGTCGATAGCGACGCTTTTCGTGGCGCCGCAAGCGCCAGGCAAGCCACAGTTTGCGCAGCGGCGTCAGGCGGGTGCGTTGCTCCAACAGCCGGTAGCCGTCCTCGGCGATTTCCGCCAGCAGCGCCAGCACCAGTTCCAGGCGGATCAACAGGCCCGCTTGGGCATACCGATCACCGTCCGGCAAGCATTCCAGCGCCCGGCGGTGATAATCGCGAATCCGCTCGGCTTGAAAAGCGAACAGCGATCGAACTCGATCCGTGGTCTGTGCCGCCAGCAAATCACCCGGCTGCACCTCGAAGCGGCGCATTTCGTCCTCTGGCAAATAATATCGCCCTTGCCGGGCGTGTTGGCGTGCGTCGCAAAGCAACTCGAACAGCAGCAACAGCGCGCCCGCTTCGTGGGCGAAGCGGGGAGTGGCGCGCCGGTCCTGGTAACCGAGAACTTCCGCCGCCAGCAGGGCGGGGATGCTGCCGCGCCGGTGCACGTACAGGGTCAACTCGGCGAAACGGGGGTAGGCGTCGTAATCCAGATCCATCACCACCCCGTCCAGCATTTCCCGAAAATACTCCTCGGGCAGATTGAACCGGCTCAGCCCCGGTTGCAGGGCGCGGGCGACCGGGTGTTGCGGTTCGCCCGCGAACAGCCGCCCGATCTCGGCCTGCCACCAGTCCAGCTTGCTCCGGGCCACGCCTGGATCGTGACGCTCATCGATGATCCGGGCGGTTTCCAGCCCAAAAGCCTGAAGCGCGGTCAACGCTTGCCGCTGGTCGACCGGCAACCCCAGCAGGCTGTAACGGAAGTCTGAACCTTGGCCGGCGGCCAGGTCGTAGCAGTAAGCATCGGGATTCATGGCAACGACGATCCGCTGGAATTGTGGATGGCGCGCGCTTCACTCATCCTGGCTGCGCTCGCGCAACAGTTGCCGTTCACCCTCGCGTACCTCGGTGGAGCGAATGGTGGACAGCGAACCGTCTTCTTCCCTGAGTTCCTTGGCGGGGAGGTCGGGCGGCGGTCGGGCGCCATAATGAATCTTGCCCTCGGAGTCAGTCCAGGTGTAGATACGTTGGGTGGGTTGCACGGTGACTGGCCTGGCGTTGAGCTGGACCGGTTCGGCGGCTTGGCCCTCGGGCGGGCGGTTGCCGTAATGGACCCGGCCAGCGGCATCCTTCCAGGTATAGACCTCGCCATCGCCAGGGAACACCAATCCGCCCGGCAGCGCCAGCAGCAGCGCGACCCCCGGCAAGCCCAACCATCCTTCGCCGACTAGTCGCCGATAGCGCCGTGATTCAGATGAGCGCTTCAGGCCATTCATTGCTGGAACTGTCGCTGACGGGAACGATCAGTACAGGTCGCTTGGACAACAGAGTAAGTCGGCGAGTGGTCGAACCCAGAAAATCGACGCGCCGGGCGCCACCGGTGTGGGTGCCCATGATGATCAGATCGGCATTGCAACGGTCGGCCTCGTGCAGGATGACTTCGTAGGGAACGCCGCTGATCACGCGGATTTCCGAGATAGTCACGGTCTGCTTGAGCGTGACCCCGAGTTCTTCCGCGCAGAATGCCTCCAGCCGCTGGTGAAATTTCTCCAGGACGCCGCGGGTCGCCTCCTGATCCAGTTCCCGCGCCTTTTCCGGCGCCAGATAGGATTCCATCAGAAACCGGACCGAGTTGTTCAGCGGCTCGACCACGTGCAGCAGGACGATCCGGGCGTTATGTTGCTGGGCCAGACCGACTGCATAACGAAAGACCGGGCGCGTGTGGCTGCCTAGAGCGGTGGTGTACAGGATGGTCTTGATCTGGGGAAGCATGGGTGCGCTCCGCGTTCGAGGGTTGAAATAACCGCATGGCTAATTTTTAAGGTCAGCCTATTGACCTGTGATTTTTAGTTTAGTCCCTGATGTGCTCTATTTTGCCTCGGTCAGCAAGGGAGACTAAACTATATTGTCAACTATCAGAAACCGGTGGAGCGTCCATGCGTCTTCCGCCGAAACCACCGACGAGCGCGACTAATGAACGATCAGCAATATGACGTCATCGTGATCGGTACTGGCCCGGGAGGCGAAGGGGCCGCCATGAAAGCCGCCAAAGACGGAAAATCGGTGGCAGTCATCGAGAAACACCACTTGGTCGGCGGGGGTTGCACCCATTGGGGTACCATCCCGTCCAAGGCGCTACGCCACGCCATCAATCGCATGTTGGAGTTCAATACCAGCCCGGCGTTCCGCACCGCGCTCGGCCACGCCCTGAAGTTGTCCTATCCCGACCTGTTGCGCTCCGCTGAATCGGTGATCGCCCGCCAGACCGCCATGCGCCGGGATTTTTACGAGCGCAACCGGGTTTGGCTCTACCACGGTCACGCCAAATTCCTCGGCGCGCATACCCTGGAGGTGCGTTCCGGCCAGCAAACCGAGCCGACGGTTTTGACCGCCGACGCCTTTGTCATCGCTTCCGGCTCCCACCCCTTTCGGCCGCGCGATATCGACTTTAATCATCCTCGCATCTTCGACAGCGATACCCTTCTCAGCATGTCCACCACGCCCCGTTCCATTCTTATCTACGGGGCAGGGGTGATCGGCTGCGAATACGCCAGCATCTTCCGCAATATGGGCTGCAAGGTGGACCTGGTGGACACTCGCGCCCAACTGCTGTCCTTCCTCGACGATGAAATCGCCCACGCCCTCAGTTATCACCTGCGGGACCAGGGAGTGATGATCCGCCACAACGAGGAATACGAGGCAGTGGAGGGTTTGGTGGATGGTGCGGTAATGAGCTTCAAGTCCGGCAAGCGGATCAAGGCTGACGTGCTGCTGTGGGCGAACGGCCGCACCGGCAACACCCAGAACATGGGGCTGGAGGACCTGGGTATCGTCCCCAACAGCCGTGGCCAGATCAAGGTGGATGAGAATTACCGTACTGCCCTGCCGCACATCTACGCGGTGGGCGATGTGATCGGCTATCCGAGCCTGGCCAGCGCCGCCTACGATCAGGGCCGCTTCGCCGCTACCCATCTGGTTAGCGGCGTCTGCGACCATCATCTGGTGGATTACATCCCGACCGGTATCTACACTTCGCCGGAAATCAGTTCAGTGGGCCGCACCGAGCGCGAACTGACCGAAGCGCGGGTACCCTATGAGGTGGGACATGCCTATTTTAAGAGCTTGGCGCGCGCTCAGATCACTGGCCGCACCGTTGGCATACTCAAGCTGTTGTTCCACCGCGACACCCTGGAAATTCTCGGTATTCACTGCTTCGGGGACCAGGCGGCCGAGATCGTCCACATCGGCCAGGCGATCATGGCCCAGCGGGGCGAGGCCAATAACATTCAATATTTTGTCAATACCACGTTCAATTATCCGACCATGGCCGAGGCGTATCGGGTGGCGGCGTTGAACGGTCTGAATCGGCTGGCCTAAAGCGGAGGAACCCTGATGGACATCACCCCATATCTCAAACTGATGGTTGACAAAAGCGCCTCTGACCTGTTCTTCCATGTCGGCGCGCCGGTGAACATCAAAATCGGTGGCGTGGTGCGCCCGATCGGCAACAAGGTGCTGGGGCCGGGGCAGGTGCGCGAGATCGCCTACTCGGTCATGAAGGACGACCAGATCAAGGAATTCGAGCACGAATGGGAACTCAACTTCGCCATTCCGCTGCACGGTGTCGGCCGCTTTCGCTCCAACGTGTTCAAGCAGCGCGGCGAAGTCTCCATGGTGATCCGCTACATCAAGGGCGACATCCCGCAGGTCGAGGAATTGGGCCTGCCGTCCCTGCTGCGGCAACTGGTGATGGAAAAACGCGGCCTGATCATGCTGGTGGGCGCCACCGGCTCCGGCAAGTCCACCACCCTGGCGGCGATGATCGACCATCGCAATTCCAGCACGCCGGGCCATATTATCACCATCGAGGATCCCATCGAATTCACCCACCAGCACAAGAAATCGGTGATCGCCCAGCGCGAGATCGGCATCGACACCCACGACTACGAAAACGCCCTGCGCAGCGCGATGCGCGAGGCGCCAGACGTGATCCTGGTCGGCGAGGTCCGCGCCCGCGAGGTGATGAAATACGTGCTGACCTTCGCCGAGACCGGCCATCTGGTGTTGTCCACCCTGCATGCCAACAATGCCAACGGCGCGCTGGACCGGATCGTCAACTTCTTCCCCGAGGACGTGCGGCCACAGTTGCTGCTGGACCTGTCGCTGAACCTGCGCGCCATCGTTTCACAACGGCTGGTTCGCTCGCTGAGCGGCGGCCTGGTGCCGGCGGTGGAAGTGTTGCTGAACACGCCCTACATCGCCGATCTGATCCAGAAGGGCAAGATCGACTACATCAAGGATGCGATGGAGCAGTCCACCGAGTCGGGCACCCAGACTTTCGATCAGTCATTGTTCAAACTGTATCGGGAAGGCAAGATTTCCAGGGAGGAAGCCATCAAGAACGCCGATTCCAAGAACAATGTCGGCTTGCAAATCCGGCTGGCCGAGGGCGCGGAGGCCAGCAATAGCCGGCGAGCGGCCAGCGTGGCGGATCTCGCCATTCACGACGAAGAAGAAGACCGAGGTCAGACGTTTGGCCGTTAAGCGAGCCACATCCGCCCGCCGCATGGCGGACATCGCGCCATTCCACGTCATGGCGTTGCTGGCCCGCGCCAGGGAACTGGAAGCGGCGGGCCGCCCCATCATCCACATGGAGGTCGGCGAACCGGACTTTCCGACCGCCGCACCGATCGTCGCCGCTGGCCAACGGGCGCTGGCACAGGGCCGAACCCGCTACACCGCCGCCGCCGGTTTGCCGGAATTGCGGCAGGTGATCGGCCAACATTATCGGAAGCGATACGGGGTTGCGATACCCGCGCGGCGCATTCTCGTCACTCCCGGTGCTTCGGGCGCGCTGCAACTGGCAACGGCGGTGCTGATTGATCCCGGCGACCGGGTGCTGCTGGCCGATCCTGGCTATCCCTGCAACCGCCATTTCGTACGCCTGGTGGAAGGCGAGGCGGTGGGGATTCCCGTTGGGCCTGAAACAGGTTACCAGCTGACCGCCGAACTGGTCGAACGCCATTGGGACGAGCGGACGGTCGCGGTGCTGCTGGCCTCGCCGGCCAATCCCACCGGCACGGTGATTGCGCCCGATGCGGTGGCGGCTATCGTTGCCACGGTCGAGGCGCGCGGCGGACGGGTGATCATGGACGAGATCTACCATGGACTGACTTACGGCGTGCCGGTGCAAACCGCGCTGGCGTATTCGGAACAGGTGTTCGTCGTCAATAGTTTTTCCAAGTACTACGGCATGACCGGTTGGCGGTTGGGCTGGCTAGTTGCACCGGATGATCTGGTCGGCGATGCCGAAAAGCTGGCGCAGAACCTGTTCCTGGCGGCGTCCACCCCGGCGCAATACGCGGCGCTGGTGGCCTTCGAGCCGGAGGCGCAGGCGATTTTCGAGGAGCGGCGGCGGGAATTTCAGGCGCGGCGGGATTTTCTGCTGCCGGCGCTGCGTGAGTTGGGTTTTCACATCCCCGTCACCCCCGACGGGGCGTTCTATCTCTATGCCGACTGCGGCCGCTTCACCGACGACAGCTACGGGTTCGCCCTGCGTCTGCTGGAAGAAACCGGCGTCGCGATTACGCCGGGCGTCGATTTCGGCCATCACCGGCCGCAACGGCACGTCCGATTTGCCTACACCAGCGCGATTGCGCAACTGGCCGAGGGGGTGGAACGGCTGCGAAGGGCATTGAGGAGCTAGTCCCTTCAATTTTCTCACTTAATTCACTGGCTCGACACCCTTTCCATCGCCGCCGCGTTGGCCCGCAGATGGGCCGGATTTAGCGTCCCGACCACGACGCTGCTGACCCCCGGTTCGGCGTAGATCAATTCCAGCGAAGCCTGCACCGGATCGCTGGTCATCGTCCAGTCGAGATGGCCGCTGAGCAGGCCCTTCTTGATCAATACCCCTTTGCTAGCAGCCTGGGCGGCAAGGACCACCGGAAGTTCCTCCCGCTGGCGCAGGTTATAGGTGACCATCACCAGATCGCAGCAGTCCACCGCCCGCAATCCGCCGGCGACGGTTTTGCCGGACATCCCGACCGCTCGTACCCAGCCAGCTTGCTTGAGGTCCAGCAGCGTCGGCAATACGGCTTCCCGCCCCAGAATTGCCAAGTCGTCGCCGCTGGAATGGATCAGCACCGCGTCCAGCGTCTCAACGCCCAGCCGCCGCAGGCTGCGTTCCACGCTGGCGCGGGTGGTGGCGGCGGAAAAGTCGAAATGGGATTGGCCATTGCGGAATTCCTCGCCGACCTTGGTCACGATCACCCAGTCCCGCCGGCATTGCCGCAGCAGCCGGCCCAATCGCTCCTCGCTTTCGCCATACGCGGGCGCGGTATCCAGCAGATTGATCCCCAGTTCCCAGGCCAGTTCGAGCAGCGCCAGCGCCTCCCGGTCCGAGGGCAGTGCAAACCTCCGTGGATATTTGACGCCCTGGTTGCGGCCGAATTTCACCGTACCCAGTCCCAGGAGGCTGACCCATAGGCCGGTTGCCCCCAACGGCCTCAACTCCATTCCAGATCCTCCCGGTCCCAGGGTGCAACCGCGATTTCCGGCCGCGGCCAGTCCTTCAACGCCCGCAAATCCACCGGCCGGGGCCGCACGCCCAGCGTGCGCAGCATTTCCTCGATGCGCTTGGCCAATAGCGGCGCCAGCGCCATTTTGGTGGGCCAGGCGGCGAGCACCCGCCCGTCGCGGAAGAGGCCTGGCTCGGCTGGCCGGGTTCGGCGCGGTTGCTGTGCTTCGGCGCGTTGGACAATGAAAGTAGCGAACTCCGCCCGCGACCAGTCCGCCCACGGTATCAGGGTTTCCAATTCCCGCTGCGCTGCGTGAATCTGCTCGCGCCGGTCGCGCTGGACGCCATCCTCGGCCAGGCCGCCGCCGAGATACCAGACCAGTCGGCCGCTGGCATCGTAGTGACTGGTCACGGTCAGGCGCGGTACGTCGCTGGCGCCCAGACAGTGGGCGTACAGCAGGCCGGGCAGGGCGGGGCCGCGCACCATGACCATGTGCAGGGGGCGCAGTTGCAACATCACCCACGGCAACGCGGCATTACCGGCGCCAGCGGTGAAGACGGTACAGGTTGGCCGGATCGCCCAGGTCGCCTGGCCAGCATGGCGCAGGGTGAGCGTGCCATCGGCCTTCGGTGTCGCCGGCCCCTGATGGAGCACGATAGCGTTGTGGTAACGCTCGGCGAATGCCGCCAGCACCGAGACCACATCCACGATGGGTTCGTCCAGCCGGTATACCGTGCCCTGGAAGCGGGGATGGCGCAACGCGGACGGGTAATCGTCAACGGCCGCCCCGGCGACTTTCTCCATGCGGCCGCGCATCAGCTTGCTGGCGAAGAACGCCGCCAGCCGCGAGGTTGGGGCACGGGTCGCCCACAGGTATTGATGATCGGCCAGCAACCGCGCGGCCCGCAGATCGATGTCGCCGGCGCCATTCAGGCAGCGCCGCCACAGTTCCGGCATTCCGGCGATGACCGTGGTGGACGCGCTGGGCTGGCCGCCCAGGCTGTATTTGGCGCCACCATGGATGATGCCTTGCGCGCACAGGGTCTGACCGGCGCCGAGTTGCTCGTTTTCGATCAGCAGCGCGCCATAACCGTGCTGGCGCAGCCGGGCCAGCAGCCACAGGCCGGCGATGCCGCCGCCAACGATAGCGACGTCTATGTTTAAGACCGGATTCAGCGACTTCATGGCCGATGCAAAATCCGAGCGATGGTACTGGTGGTCGAGCAACCTTCGATGTAGTCCATCACTACTACCTGGCCGCCGGAATCCCAGACGCAGCGGTTACCGGGAATGTGGGTGGGGTCGTTGTCACCGCCCTTGACCAGGTAGTCCGGTTTCACCGCGCAGATCAGCCGCTCCGGAGTGTCCTCGACGAAAGGGACCACCCAATCCACCGCCGCCAGTCCGGCCAGGACTCGCATTCGTTGCGCCAACGGATTGACTGGCCGGTCGGCGCCCTTGAGGCGGCGCACCGTGGCGTCGGTGTTGACCGCCACGATCAGCCGGTTACCCAGCCGTTTGGCCTGTTCCAGATAGGTCACGTGTCCGGCGTGCAGGATGTCGAAGCAACCGTTGGTCATGACGATGGTTTCGCCGTGAGCCTTGGCGTCGGCCACCGTTTGCAGCAGTTGCGCCTCGTCCAGTACCCCGCGCGGCGGCTCCTCGTGTTCGTACAAGGCCCGGCGCAGTTCAGACACGGTGACGCTGGCCGCGCCCAGCTTGCCCACCACGATGCCGGCCGCCAGATTGGCCAGGAAAGTCGCCGCCGGCAAATTCAGCCCGGCGGCCAGTCCAGCGGCCAGGGTCGCGATGACGGTGTCGCCGGCCCCGGTCACGTCGTAGACCTCGCGGGCACGGGCCGCCAGATGCAACGGCTCGGTCCCGGCGCGCAGCAGGGTCATGCCCTGCTCGCCCCGGGTGATCAGCAGAGCTTCCAGTTCCAGCTCTTGGCGCAAGGTCTCGCCTCGGTCCACCAGTACGGCGGGGTCGCGGCAGGGACCGACCACGGTTTCGAACTCGGCCAGGTTGGGCGTCAGCAGGGTCGCGCCCCGGTAGCGGCCAAAATCGCGGCCCTTGGGATCAACCAGAGCTAGTTTGCCAGCGGCGCGGGTGGCGCCGATCAAGTCCTCGATATCGCGCAGCGCGCCCTTGTGATAATCGGACAGCACCACGACATCGTTGTCGGGCAGATAGGCGAGGAAACGTTCCCGCAGCGCGGCCGGTTCGAAGCCGGGAAAGCCATCCTCGAAATCCAGCCGCAGCAATTGCTGGTTGCGGCTCAACACCCGCAACTTGGTGATCGTGGCCTGGCCGGGCTGGCGAATCAGCTCGCAGGGCGCGCCCAGCCGGCGCAGCTTGGTTTCCAGCACCGTGGCGGCTTCGTCGGCGCCCGCGATGCCGAGCACCCGAACCCGGCCGCCCAGGGTGGCGATGTTGACCGCTACGTTGGCCGCGCCGCCGGGCCGTTCCTCGACCTCCTCGACCTTGACCACTGGCACCGGCGCTTCCGGCGAGATGCGCGAGCTGGGACCATACCAGTAGCGGTCCAGCATCACGTCGCCAGCGATCAATACCCGAGCCGACTCGAAATGGGGAATGTGTGGTTTCATGAATGATTTTTGAGGATGTTTCGTATGAGCGTCATGATAGCATGGGACGAGAAAGCCCATGGCTGAAGGCCAAAGGTGCAAGGGGTCAGGATGACTGTTCCTCAACTCTTCGGTTTTCGCTATTCGCACGATGAACAGCAAGGATCTTTATCTGCGGCTGCTGGGCTACGTCCGACCGTATGCCCGGATTTTCGCGCTCTCGTTGTTCGGCACGATTGTGGCGGCGGCCACCGAGCCGCTGATTCCGGCCCTGATCAAACCGCTGCTGGATGGCAGCTTCGTCGCCAAGGATCCGCATTTCATTCGGCTGATACCGCTGCTGCTGGTGGCGGTGTTCGTCATTCGCGGCATCGCGGAATTCGTCGGTTCGTTGGCGATGGCATGGATCGCTCAACGAGTGGTCATGGATTTGCGCAACGCCTTGTTCGTCCGATTGCTAAGTTTGCCGACCCGCTATTTCGACGACCATTCCGCAGGCAGTCTGCTGTCCCGTCTGACCTACGATGTCACCCAGGTGATGACCGCCACCACTCAGGCGCTGGTGACGCTGGTTAAGGATAGCCTGGCGGTCGTTGGCCTGCTGAGCTGGATGTTGTATCTCAACTGGAAACTGTCGCTGCTGGCGTTGCTGATCGCGCCTGGCATCGCCGTGATGATGCGGCTGATCAGCCGGCGGCTGCGACGCCTGAGCCGGGAGTTGCAGGATTTGATGGGCGATCTGACCCACGTGATCGATGAGATCCTGCAAGGCCACAAGGTCATCAAGATTTTCGGGGGCCAGGACTACGAGCGGAAACGGTTTCACCGGGTCAACAACCGGGTTCGCCAGTTTAACCTGAAGCTGGCCGCCATGTCCGAGGGCAGCGGGCCGCTGGTGCAACTGCTGGCGGTCGTCGCCTTGGGCGCGATGATTTATCTGGCCGCCTTGCAGTCGGCCGCCGACCAAATCACCGTCGGTGGGTTCGTATCCCTGTTCGGGGCGATGGCGATGATGCTGGCGCCGATCAAGCGGCTGACCAAGGTCAACGAACAACTGCAACGCGGGCTGGCGGCGGCGGAAACCATCTTCGCGTTGCTGGACGAACCGCCAGAGCCGGATCGGGGTACGCAAACCATCGGCCGAATCCGGGGCGAGGTCCGCTTCGAGCAGGTCGGTTACCGCTACCGGGCCGATGGCGCCGAGGTGATCCAGCAGTTCGACCTCGACGTGCGACCGGGCGAGACCATTGCCTTGGTTGGCCCTTCGGGCAGCGGTAAAACCACTCTCATGAACTTGCTGCCGCGTTTTTACGAATTGCAATCGGGGGAGATACGGCTGGACGGTATCCCGATCCGCGACCTGCGTTTGGCCGAACTGCGGGCCAACATCGCCTATGTCAGCCAGGACATCGTGCTGTTTAACGATACCGTGGCCGCCAATATCGCCTACGGAGCCGGCTTTCGGGCCAGCGAGGCCGAGTTGCTCCAAGCCGCCGAAAGCGCTCACGCCATGGAGTTCATCCGCGAATTGCCCGAAGGCCTGCATACCCTGATCGGCGAGAATGGCGCGCGGCTGTCAGGTGGCCAGCGCCAGCGACTGGCCATCGCCCGCGCCCTGCTCAAGAACGCTCCAATTCTGATCCTCGATGAGGCGACCTCGGCACTCGATACCCAGTCGGAACGCAAGGTCCAGCAGGCCCTGGATACCTTGCGCCAGGGCCGCACCGCCTTCGTGATCGCCCATCGGCTGTCCACCATCGAGACTGCGGATCGCATCGTAGTGCTGGACCGGGGTCGTCTGGTCGAGATCGGCACGCACGGCGAATTGCTCGCCCGGAATGGGTTGTATGCGAGTTTGTATCGGATGCAGGTTGATGGCAATCAAGCAACAAAGTTGCTTTTTAAATAAAATTAGTTTCAAATGCACAACATTCTTAAAGTGATGTTGGTTTACGAATGCGGATGATGCACGGTAATACGAATTCTTCTTCCAAGAAATTAGCGCCGCTCTTGCGCCAGGCTTTCCGGCTCGGTGTTGAAGCGGCTTCACGAGGCGAGGATCGCAATCCCTATGTCCCGGGCAGCCACCTTTATCATGCCTGGGTCGCGGGCTGGGCGGCGCTCGCCCGCGGGTGGGATGCCGACGACTTGCGGCCATCGCGGTCTCGTCAGCCGCCCGCAACCGCACCGGTCCAATTTTCATCGCCGGCCTTGGGTATTGGGATGGAGTCTGATTAGAATGGTGCAACCGCCGACCACGACAGGGGAACCATCGACATGTCCGAACCGCCCGAACCGACCCATGGCAACCCACTGGTTCATGCTTATCACCGGATGATGGAGCGGGTGAAGCACCGTCTGGAAGAATTGGAGCAGGCCGAACAGGAGGCGCTGCCCCAACTGCGCGCCAGCATCGAACATGCTGCGGAAAAGGCGGTGGAGCTGGGGGAACTGACTCGCGAGGAGGCGCGGCTGATCGGCAGTTATCTAAGGCGCGACCTGGAGGACGCCGGCCAGTATCTCACCACCACCGGCCACGATTTGCGCGCTTGGCTGCGCTTTGATGTGGAGTTGCTGGAAGACCGGATGCTGGATTTCTTCCAGCGCGGCGTGGACCAGTCGCGGCTGGAGTTCCTGGTGTTCGAGACGGACGAAGGGGTGGAGCCGGTCGAATATCGCAGCGGTGAGATCACCGGTCCGGGCAGCCTGCAATGTGAGGTATGCGGCGAACCAATGATTTTTCATGCGCCCGCCGTCATCGCACCCTGTCCGGCTTGTGGTGGGACGATTTTCGTGCGCGTCGGCGAGGAAGCGTGAGAGGGTCAGATAGGTAAAAACCACGATGCGCTTGTCAATTTTCCTGATTTACTCCAGGAATCGATTGTTGTTAACTAGGCGCCGCTTAAGCTGGTTTTCACAGCGAAGCGTGTTTTAAGCTCAATATCCTGTATTTAGCCGCCAGCCGGACTTGCTGGCGGTTTTTTTATGCCCGTGTTTTGGAGCACCGCATGGCGGGAAGGACGGAGTGATCGGCTATCGGTTCGAGAAGCGCATATCCAGAGCCTTGTTCAGGTAAAGTGAATGCTGTAGGTAGCGCCCTGGCCGGGCGACTCATCGATGCGTAGCTCGACTTTCTTGATGCATTCCCGCCCGGGCAGGGCCGGATCACGGGTCAGCTCCACCCAGAACCGCTGGAATAGCAGTCGGGCCAGATTTTCGGTGGTGATGTTGTCAGCCGCCAGCACGACGACCTCGTCGGCGGGCAACACGTAGCGCTTACCGCACAAGCAGAACGCGCATTCACCGTCCGCGCCGGGCAGCCATTCCAGCCAGGGGTTGTCCATGGCGATCAGCACCCTCTCGTCCCAGTCATCGCAGACCGCGCGCAGCGCCTGTTTGACGACCTCGTAGTCGAGCAAGCGCGCCAGCGTCGGCGGTTCGGCCAGTTCCACCTCGAGTTGAACCTGGTAGTTATGGCCATGCAGGCGTTCCTTGCTGCCATCGGGGAACACGGTCATGTGCGCCGCCGAGAATTTGAGATTGTCCTTGCGGATGTGGAGGGTCCAACTCCGCTGTCCATCGGGTCCCGTCATGTGCCTACCTCTGCCAGGGCGTGAAGCCAATCCGCCAGCGCCGCGCCGTAATGAGCTAAAGTGTAATGCCGTTCGACCAGCGTCCGGCAGCCAGCCCGGTCGATCCGTCCGATTCGTTCCGCCGCCGCGATCAAGCCGTTGAGGTCGTCTGGTTCGACCAGCCAGCCGGTTTCGCCATCGCGCACGTAGTCGCCGATCCCACCGCGCCGGTAAGCGATGATCGGCGTGCCGCAGGCCAGCGCCTCGATGCCGACGATGCCGAAGGCTTCCAGCCATTTTGGTGTCATCAGCAGCGCTTGGAAGTCCCGCACCGCCTCGGCCAGCGCCGGCATTTGGAGGAAACCGCCATACTCGATGGGTGCAGTGGGGTGGCTTTGCGCTAGTTCGTCCCAGTAGGTCCGATTTTGCATCGCACCGAGCACGGTCACCGGCAGGCCGGTTCCAGCGGCGAACGCGAACGCATCCTCCAGCCCCTTTTCCGGTACGATCCGTCCGAGCCAGCAGAATGATCGCTGGGGATGGGTGTTGTAGCGATACTGCCGAAGGTCCAGTCCCGGAGGAATCAGTCGAACCGGACCGGTCCAGCCGAAACTGGCTGCTTGGGTGATGCTCAAAAAAGCAAGCCGCTGGGGATAGTGGGCGGCGATCCGGCGAATTTCCCAAGCCAGCGAACGATTCAAGTCAGCCATGCTGACGAGCGAGCCGAGCGGGCAGGGCAGGAAATCGCTGACGAACAGCGGCAGCCAGTCATAGGAAAAGTTCAAGACGGCGTCCTCGGGGCGGACCTGTTCCGCCAGCCAGCGCAGCGCCGCGACCAGGAAGGCGTCGGCTTCGAGCGGCAGCGGCGCGTCGTAGGCCAAGGTCAAGGCGCTGGGCGCCAGTCGGCCAGGCAGGGCGACCAGCTCTGGTACGTCGGCCACCGAACCGGCGGGCGCGATCACCCGGGTGAGGTAACCAAGGGCATCGAGCTGGCGGGCGGCGGTGATGACCATATGTTCGACCCCGCCGCCCAGCCCGGAACCCAGCGGGGCGACCGCCGTCGACAGCAGATAGACGCGCATGATGGTTCCCGATGATGGGTAATGTCGCCATTATAGCCGGCGCTGTTCCCCGGACCGTGCAACCGCGATGCGGGAACGGGTTCGCGCATTAGGTGGTCTTTGCTGAGAACGGTGGGACGATTGGTGGAGGTCATCGGAATGGGCGCCTTGTCGCGTAGTCTGGCCGGAATCGTGCTGGTGGGATTACTCGCCAATTGCGCCCTGAATCCGCCCCGCCCACCCGACGATCCCGCCGCCACCCGTTGTCTGGGGCTGTATGACGAACTGGACGCGGCAGTGGTCGAACAGGGCGTGACGCCGTCCGCGCCCGCGCGCATCGCTGGCTTTCCGTACCTGCGGGTGGATCGGTTCCTGGCCAGCTTTCGCGCGCAATCCTTGAATCCAGCCGAAACCGCCACCTGGCTGACGCGGCTGAACGCGCTGGACCAGGAAGCCCGCCGAGTGGAGTGGACGTCGCTGCCAGAGCCGGTCAGAACGGCGTGGAATCGCCGCCATGCGCCCGTCAACGAGGTTCCCGCCATGCTGGCGCGCTGCGCGGCCATATTGCGGAACGCCGATTCGCGCGATCCCGAGCGGTTGGCGCTGATCCGGGAGCGGGCGCGGGTGGCGGACGATTACGACACCCTGAACCAGGTGTTGGGACTCTATCCGCTGACCCTATTGCCGGTCGATTTCGGCGTCTATCGCTATCAGGAGGAAGTCCACGCCCGGTTTGCCCGACCTTTGACGGATCTTCCAGTGCGAGGTGTATTGCGGCGCTACGGACCCTCTGTCGCGTCGTCGGTCGCTGCCGATGTCGCGGCGGTTCCCCGCGATGCGCTCGACATTCCCGAGCCGGGTCCGGCGCAGGCTGAAGCCCTGTTCGCGGCTCACGCACCGGTCTGGGAAATTGATGTCGCCACCGATGATGATCGGCCCGGCGCGCCATACTGGCGGGCGGAAGGCACCCCAACGGTCGATGTCACCGCACCGGTGGTTTATCGCTATCTGTCCCATGCCCGCTGGCGGGGCGAACCGCTGTTGCAATTAAATTATCTGATCTGGTTCGCCGCTCGCCCGAAAACGGGTGCGTTCGACCTGCTGGGCGGCCCGCTGGACGGCGTGGTGTGGCGGGTGACGCTGGATCGGTCGGGGCAACCACTGTTGTACGACAGCATTCACGCCTGCGGTTGCTATCACCTGCTGTTTCCCGGACCGACCCTGCGGTTACGGCCGGACACGGTGGACTGGGCCGAACCGCCACTGGTTCCGCAACCGGCTCCAGCCGTGGGGGAGGGCGAACGGCTCGTGATCCGGTTGGAGTCCGGTAGTCATCAGCTGCAGCGGCTGTACGCGGATCCGCCTGGCGCGACGACGGCGCTGGAGGCGCGGGAGTATGCGGCGCTGTACGCCGTACTGGCAGAAAACGGCCCGCCGCGCAGCCTGTTCGGGCCGGATGGATTGGTGGCGGGCAGCGAACGGGCCGAACGCTGGCTGCTGTGGCCGACGGGCGTGCCTTCGCCCGGCGCCATGCGCGAACGCGGCCGACACGCCATCGCGTTCGTGGGCCAGCGGCATTTCGATGACGCGGATTTGCTGGATCGGCTGTTCGAGCCGGGGAGGTAAAGCGATGAAATTCGGAAGGGGGCTGGGCGCGGCGGTGCTGGCGGTTTCGACCGTGGCGGGCGCGGCGGATGAAGAATTGATGATCGGCCGATTTTCCACCGGCGACCTGAAGGAGTGGCAGACCAAGGCGTTTCAGGGTGAAACTCGTTATACCTTCGATGAGAAGAGCGGGCGGCGGGCGTTGTTTGCCGACAGTCGGGGCACGGCTTCCGGCCTGTACCGGGAGATCCGGGTGGATTTGAGCCGCACGCCCTGGCTTCACTGGTCGTGGCGGGTGGATCGGGTGCTGAACGGCGTGGACGAACGGACCAGGGCCGGCGACGATTATCCAGCGCGGGTATACGTGGTCGTGTCGGGCGGCGCGGCGTTCTGGAAAACCCGCTCGCTGGTCTACGTCTGGTCCAGCAACCAGCCAGTGGGCGCGATCTGGAACAGCGCGTTCACCAGCAACGCCCGGGTGATGGCGCTCCGGTCGGGAACCCGGGATGCCGGCCAGTGGGTCAGCGAGAAACGCGATATCCGCGCCGATTTCCGGCAACTGTTCGGCGAGGATATCGAGCAGATTGACGCCGTGGCCCTGATGACCGATACCGACAATAGCGGTCAGAGCGCCACGGCCTGGTATGGCGATCTTTACTTCACGGCGCGGTAGCGATGGTCCCGGTTGGCGCGCGAATCAGGCCGCCACGCTCAGTTCCAGAATCCGCCGGCTGGCAGCCAGGTCAATATTCTGGCGTTCGCCCAGCGCGGTCAGCTTGTGCCGTTCCAGTTGCGCCAGCAGGGCAGGTATGGCGTCGGCGCCGATGCCGTAGTCGCGCAGGTAGGTGCGCACACCCATCCGCTCGAAGAAATCGCGGGTTTTGGCGATGGCCGCCTGGATGCGCTCGTCCTCGCTGCCGGCGGTGATGCCCCAAATCCGCTCGGCGTATTGCAGCAGCTTCGCCCGCTTCTGGTCCCGCTTCACCGTCATTACGCTGGGCAGGATGATCGCCAGGGTCTGGGCGTGATCCAGACCGTGCAGGGCGGTGATCTCATGGCCGATCATGTGCGTGGCCCAGTCGCCGGGCACGCCCGCGCCGATCAGCCCGTTCAGCGCCAGGGTCGCGCACCACATGATGTTGGCGCGCACGTCGTAATCCTCCGGGGTCGCCAGCGCCTTGGGGCCTTCCTCGATCAGGGTCAGCAGCAGCCCCTCGGCGAAGCGATCCTGCACCGGCGCATTGACGGGGTAGGTCAGGTATTGCTCCATGGTGTGCGTATAGGCGTCCACCACGCCGTTGCCGATCTGGCGCGGCGGCAGGGTGAAGGTGACAGTCGGGTCGAGCACCGAGAAGCGCGGATAAACCAGCGGATGCATGAAGGCCAGCTTGTCGTTGGTAGCGCGGCGGGTAACTACTGAACCACTGTTCATTTCCGAACCGGTGGCGGGCAGGGTCAGCACCGAACCGAACGGCAGCGCTCGTTCGATGCGGGCGCGTTTGGCCAGAATGTCCCACGGCTCGCCCTTGAACGGCACGGCGGCGGCGATGAACTTGGTGCCGTCGATTACTGAACCGCCGCCAACCGCCAGCAGAAAATCGATGTCTTGTTCGCGCGCGACCCGAACCGCCTCCATCAGCGTCTCGTAGGTCGGATTGGGCTCGATGCCGGCGAATTCGATCACCGTGCGCCCGTTTAGCGCCGCCATGATCTGATCGTAGACGCCGTTTTGTTTGATGCTGCCCCCGCCGTAGGTGATCAGCACCCGCTGCTCCCTGGGAATTTCTCGGGCGATGGTGGCGATCTGGCCCTTGCCGAATAGAATCTTGGTGGGGTTCTGGAAGGTAAAATTGAGCATCGGTACGCACTCCCGCGAAAAATGAAGGTTAGTCGGCGACGTGAAGGATCAGCTTGCCGCGCGCATGGCCGCCCTGGCTGATGACTTGGGCCTGGCGAGCTTCGCTCAGCGGCAATACGGCATGGATGATCGGTTTCATTTGGCCCTGGTCGATCAACTGGGCGATTTGGATGAGTTGTAGGCCGCTGGGGTGAATGAAGACGAAGGCACCGCGGACTCCATGGGCGGCGGCGGTCGCTTCCAGCGGCGGGCTGATCACCGAAACCAGAATCCCACCCGGTTTCAAGACCTGCCAGGAACGTTCCTGGGTCTCGCCGCCGATGGTGTCGAGCACCACGTCCACCTCTTTGGCCGCCTGTTCGAACCGGGTCCGGGTATAGTCGATGAATTGATCGGCGCCCAGTTCCGCCACGATGCCAGTGTTGACCGCCGAGGCAGTGGCGATCACCCGTGCGCCCCGGGCCTTGGCGAGTTGCACCGCGAAACTGCCCACTCCCCCGGCCGCGGCGTGGATCAGCACGGTTTGACCAGCCTGCAATCGAGCCGCGTCCACCAGCGATTGCCAGGCGGTCAGAGCGGCGAGCGGCACGGCGGCGGCATGAATAAAATCCAGTGTGGCCGGTTTCAGTGCGGCCTCGCTGGCCTTGACCACGATGTATTCGGCATAGGCCCCATCGCGCTCGATGTCGGGCCGGGCGTACACTTCGTCGCCGACCTTGAAGCTGGTGACTTCGAGGCCGACTTCGATCACCGTACCGGCCACGTCCCAGCCGAGAATCAGTGGCAGCCGATGGTTCAGGAAGCCTTGCAGGTAGCCTTCGCGGATTTTCCAGTCCATCGGGTTGACCGCTGCCGCCCGCACCCGGATCAGGAGATCATCGGGTTTGATCCGGGGCTGGGGCGCGTCTTCGTAATGCAGCAGTTCGGGGCCGCCGTAAGCGTGAATACGCACGGCCTTCATGGTTGTCATGAAAATCCTCCAGAGATGATTATTGGGGCAGCCAGCCAGATCATTGCCTGGAATGAGACATTCGGCGACCCTGCTGGTTTGCAGGACTCCCTCGTCTTGCTCGACTCGCCAAAAGCGTCGAGTCGGGCGCGACGCTTCCTTTAGGAATTTGATATGCGTGCATTAGTCGAGCTGTTCGCGGCCAGCCCACTGGCGCAGTCCATGGGGCTGCTGGCCTTTGTGATCGGTATTTTGACCTTTACCCAGCACAACGACCAGCGCTTGCGGCTCTTTCTCACGGTGTTTTCGGTCCTGATCGGGATTCATTTCTTCCTGCTGGGCGGCGTTACGGCGGCTTATGCCGCCTGGTTGAGCGGCTTGCGCAGCTTCGTTTCCAGCCGCACCCGCCATATGGCGGTCATGATTTTTTTCCTGGCCATCGTCTGGCTGTTGGGGGTTCCCAACATCACCCAGCCCGTTCAATGGCTGACGGTGATCGGCACCACCCTGGGAACCTGGGCCTTGTATCGCGAAAAGGGCATCCGTATGCGGGCGATCATTTTGTTGGGAACCATCTGCTGGATGATCCATAATTATGCCGTCGGCTCCATCGGCGGGGCGATGATTGAAACCTGTTTTCTGTTCGTGAACAGCCACACCATCTACCGCCTCTGGCAGCGACGAAAACTGCCGTCCTGAATCCGTCGTGGATTTATGCCATCCGTCACTTCCAGCATTAAATTGCCCTCGCCCGCGCCGGGCACCGAGCGAAGGCTGCGAGTTCATCGTTACGGTGCGCCCGGCGCCCGACCCATGGCCTATTTTCAGGCTGCCCTGCACGCCGACGAAATTCCAGGCTTGCTGGTAGCGCAGCATCTGTTGCGCGGGCTGGAGCAGGCCCAGGCGCAAGAGCGGGTCATCGGCGAGGTGGTGGTGGTTCCGGTCGCCAATCCCATCGGCCTGAGCCAGCATCTCAATGGCCGGTTGCT
>JBDHRD010000254.1:0-3434 GCA_039807425.1 Candidatus Contendibacter sp.
GGAGCGATTATCTGCGTAATGAGCTACGAAATCCGCGTATTCCCGCTTACCAACCCACCTGAGCGAAAGTCCTGACTCTTCATAGTCCGGCACGACGGGCGCTGCCGCCGCGTGGTGCGAGCCATCGAGGAACAGCCGTTCCGCCGGCGCTTCTGCGCGCACGTAGCGCAGCAACGCCTCTTCCCCCGGACCGGAGACGACGCAGTCGATGCCGGGAAAATGCTCCAGAAAGGACTGTCCCAGCCTGCCGTGCAGGTTGCTGCCGCCGAACACGATCCGTACTCTGGGATGGCTTCGCTTGATGCGCTCGGCCAGCGCCAGGGAGGCGAACACCTGGTTGAACGTGCAGGTCAAGCCGACCACGTCCCATTCCCGCCAGGCGATGGCGTCGTGGAGCGCATCGAGGAACGCGCGGACGGCGCGGGCGATGGAGCGAACCTGCCGGTCATCGAGTTCCCCGGTGGCGACCAGTTCCGCGACCCAGGCTTCCGGGAAGGAGTCTCCGCCGCGAATACCCACGGTAAAGAAACTTTCCGCCAGCAGGGGAGGCAGCTTGTCGGCAAGCCGGTTGTAGGTCTCCGCGCCCAGTCGGCGCGCCAGGTCGAGGTAGGGATAGCGAGCCTGCGCCACCACGCCATGAGCGCGCAGGTAAGCCTTGAGCAGTCCCACCTGAATGGAGGGGTAGTCCCAACGGTTCCACGGCATGGCCAGCAACAGCACCCGGGGTTTGCCGCACCTGGACTTCATCGGCCGCCGTCCTTCAACACCCGAGGCCCAGCGCCCGCGCCAGGCGTTCCTTGCCCCGATCTACGCCATGCCAGCATGTAGCCGAACGCCGAGAGCCTTGGCGACTTTCAAGATGGTTGCGAAGCTGGGATTGCCGTTCTCGCTAAGCGCCTTGTACAGGCTTTCACGACTGAGTCCTGCTTCCTTGGCAACCTGCGCCATGCCTTTGGCGCGTGCGATATCGCCGAGCGCACGGGCAATACCGGCGACGTCGTCAGGCGCTTCGGTGAGCCAGGCATCGAGATAGGCGGCCCTCTCTTCGGGAGTGCGCAGTTGGTCCGCTATATCGTAGGCAACCGTCTTGGTGACCGTGACGACGTTTTTGCTGGATTTGGGCATGGCCGTTACTCCTGAAGGTTGCGAGCAAGCTCTTGCGCACGCGAAATGTCTGCTTGCTGGGACGATTTGTCGCCTCCAGCGAGAAGGATGATGAGGTCATCGCCTCGCTGCGTGTAATACACGCGATAGCCGGGGCCGACATCGATCTTGAGTTCAGAGATGCCATGAGCGAGATTGCGCTGCTGGCCGGGATTGCCGTGAACGAGACGATCTACACGCACTTGGATGCGAGCCCTGGCCGTCCGATCTTTGAAATCGTTGATCCAGTCCCGGTATGCCTCTGTCATTCTGATGCGCATAATGCAACGTATCCTATGGGATACTGCTTGTCAATGCTGCGTTTGGAGGAGGCTCATTGGGTGTCGGCGTGATCCGAGGAACCGCCGTCCTTCAACACCCGCCGCCCAGCGCCCGCGCCAGGCGCTCGGGCAAGTCAGCCGGGTTGGCCAGGTAATCCAGCGGGCCGAACGGCGTATCCTTCAAGGCCCAGCCGCAGCGGCAACCGCCGCGACAGGCGAACCCGAAACCGCAGTCCTGGCAGATCGGGGGCAATTCGGCAAAGTCCTGCGCGACCAATGCTCGGCTGGCTTCGCGGAGACCGTGGCGAACATCGACCGCCGCCCGGCGCGAATAGCACCGCACGACCTCGCCCGCGGGGGTCACCGTTAAACTCTGCACCGGGCCACAACCCCGTCCCCCCGCAAACAGGGTGGCGGCTTCCCACGGATCGTCCAGCGCGCAGAAGGGTACGCCCAGACCGAGCGTCAGATCTTCCCACCGCTCCCGCCGGCGGGCCGCCGCCAGGTGGCGCGCCAGCGCCGCCAGGTCGGCGCGCGATATGGGGCGTTCGTTTCCCGCCTGTGGTTCGGCGCGCAGCGGCGCCCAGCGCGCGAAGCCAAGAGGTTCGAGCAATTCGACAAAATCGGCGAAGCGCTCGATGTTCTCGCGGGTCATCACCGACAGAACCTCCACCGAGTAGCCGTAACCCGCCAGGTAGCCCATCGCTTCCCACTTGCGCCGCCAAGCCTTGCGACTCCCGGTGATGCGGGTCATCGTTGGCTCGTCGGCCGCCGGCAGCGAAATCTTGAAACAGTCCACCAGTCCCCGCAGCGCCGCGAGGCGCGGCGCGGTCAAGGCCGTGCCGTTGCTGTTGACGGTCACGTGAAACCCCAGGTCCTTGGCCTGCTCCAGGTAGCCGGTGATGGACTTCAGCAGTGTCGGCTCGCCGCCGGTCAGCCGGATCGCGTCGATGCCTTCGGCGCGGGCCTGAGCCAGGAAACGGTGGTAGGTGGTTCGATCCAGCACCTGACGACCGGCGGCGCGACCGAAATCCTGGTGGCAGAACGCGCAGGCCAGGTTGCACTGGTCGGTGACCTCGAACTTCAGTTCCAGGAACTCGTCGGCCGCCAGGCTCGCCAGTTGGTTGGCGAGGTAGTGGGGGGAACGCCGGGCGAACTCGACGCCGGCGGGGGTCGTGAAACAGCGCGGCTCGAACCCGCGTTCCCAGGCCAGCCGCAACCGATCCGCATCCCGCAGGCAGGCGGCGATGTCTCCAACCGCCGGCCCTTCCTCGGCGTGATGCCGGATGGCCGCCACCACCGCGACCCGGACCGGCGCATCGAGGCAGTGCCCCAGCTACGGTTCCAACACCAGGGCGGCGATATCGGCCCCGAGAGCCGCGTGCGCGGGGTCCGCCGCGTCGTCGGACCGGCCCGCGTCGTGCAACAGACCGGCGATCATGGCGGGCAGCGGGTTGTGATCCAGTTTCAGCGCCAGTAGTGCGGCGGTCCGCGCCACGAACACGCTGTGTTCGAACCCGTGGTAGCCGCTGTCCGGCTGTTGCGAGTACAGGTACGCGCGGGGGGCCAGGTCGCGTTCCAGCCAGCGCAGCCACACGGCGGCGTGGGTCGAGGCGGAGGCTCCTGGAACCGGCACGCCCCGCGCCACGAAAAACAGGTGCAGCAGGGGGGCGAAGAACGGCAACACCAGGATGTCGGGCAGGCGCATCTCGAAGTGAGCTTCCACGGCGTCACGGCGCCGGGTGGCCAACTCCAGCAGGCCGGGATCGTGGATACGCCGCGCGCCGCCGACATAGACCCGCACCCCGTACTCGGCGAGCGCCTCGGACGCGCGCTCGAAGCGCCGGCAGCCGTCCACCACCACCGGACCCGGCGCGGCGTACTCGAAGCCGGCCACCGCGCCAGCGGGCTGAAACCGGTCACGATCCCGCGTGCAGCCCTCTTAAGGTCCGTGATAATTTATTGTATAATAACACAATTTTTAAAATATCTTGAGGTATCCCCATGTTT
>JBDHRD010000034.1:0-21355 GCA_039807425.1 Candidatus Contendibacter sp.
AGCCGACGTTCAGGCACACGCCGCCCAGCGTGGGGTAACGCTCCACCAGCACCGTCTTCATGCCGAGATCGGCGGACCGGAAAGCGGCGGAATAACCGCCCGGACCCGCGCCGAGCACCAGCATCTCGCACTCGACATCGACGCTACCGGCATAGGCGCCGGCAGCGGGGGCGACGACGGGAGCAGCGGCCGGGGGCGGAGGCGCGGCGCCAGGCGCGACAGTCTGCACCCCCGCGCCCTCCTGGGCGTCGAGCATCAGAATCGGTGCACCTTCGGAGACCTTGTCGCCGATCTTGACCTTGATCTCCTGAATCACGCCGGCGGCGGGCGACGGCACGTCCATCGTGGCCTTGTCGGACTCCAGCGTGATCAGCGCATCCTCGGCCTTGACCGTGTCGCCTGGCTTGACCAGGATTTCGATGACCGGCACGTCCTTGAAATCGCCGATATCGGGCACTTTGACTTCGACGGGATTTGCCATGGTTCCTTCTCCTTTAAATCAGGACGCGCCGCAGGTCGGCGAGCAGGCTGGCGAAATGGACGTTGAAACGGGCCGCGCTGGCGCCGTCGATGACCCGGTGATCGTAGGACAGCGACAGCGGCAGCATGAACCGCGACTCCCATTGTTTGCCGTCGCGCGAGACCTGTTTCCAGTAGGACCGGCACACCCCCATGATCGCCACTTCCGGGGCGTTGATGATCGGGGTGAAATAGGTGCCGCCGATGCCGCCCAGGCTGGAGATGGTGAAGGTGCCGCCCTGCATCTGGTCGGGTTTGAGCTTGCCCTCGCGCGCCAGCCTGGCCAGGTCACCCATTTCCTTGGCGATCTCCACCACACCTTTCTGGTCGGCGTCGCGCAGGACCGGCACCACCAGGCCGTTGGGCGTGTCGGCGGCGAAACCGATGTGATAGTACTGCTTGAAAACCAGATTTTCACCGTCCAGCGAGGCGTTGAACTCGGGGAATTTCCTGAGCGTCGCCGCCGCCGCCTTGATCATGAAGGAGAGCATGCTCACTCGGACACCACTCTTCTCGATCTCCTGGTTGAGCCGGACACGGAACGCTTCGAGATCGGTGATGTCGGCCTCATCGCTGTTGGTGACGTGGGGGATCATCACCCAGTTGCGATGCAGGTTCGCACCCGAGATCTTCTTGATGCGCGAGAGCGGCTTGACCTCCACCGGCCCGAATTTGGTGAAGTCTATTTGTGGCCACGGCAGCAACTCGACGCCACCGACGCCCACGCCCGCCACCGCGCCGGTGGCAGCGGGCGCCGCCGCCGCGCCGCCCTTGGCGAAGCTTTGTACATCTTCCTTGGTGATGCGGCCCTTGTTGCCACTGCCCTTGATCTTGCCCAGATCAACGCCCAGTTCGCGCGCCAGCTTGCGCACGCCCGGCCCGGCATAGGCCAGCTTGAACGCGGTTTCGTCGATGCCCGCCGCCGGCGCGGCTGCCGGGGAGGCGGCGGTAGCGGGAGCGGCCGGGACCACAACCGCGGAGGGAGCCGCCGCAACGCTCGGCCCGCTGGTGCTCAGAGTGAGGATGATCGTGCCTTCCGATACTTTCTCGCCCACTTGCACCTTGATCTCGCCCACCACGCCGCCCAGCGGGGCCGGCACGTCCATGGTCGCCTTGTCCGATTCCAGGGTAATCAGGGGTTGTTCGGCATTAACCGTATCGCCTGGCTTGACCAGCACTTCGATGATCGGCACATTTTTGAAATCGCCGATGTCGGGAACGCGGACCTCGACGACCCCGCCATGCGAACTGGCGGCGGCGGGCGGCGGCGAGACGCTCAGCATGGCGGGCGCGGCGGACTCGGCCACGGCGGCGCTGTCGAGCAGCAGGACCAGGGAACCTTCCGACACCTTGTCGCCGATCTTGACCTTGATCTCCTTGACGGTTCCCCCGACGGGTGACGGCACATCCATGGTGGCCTTGTCCGATTCCAGCGTGATCAGCGCATCCTCGGCTTTGACGGCGTCGCCCGGCTTGACCAGGACCTCGATGATGGGCACGTCGCTGAAGTTACCGATATCCGGCACTTTGACTTCGATGATCTGACTCATTGTTCTTCCTCGTGAGGCGTTGGATGATTCGTCGTCATCAAACTGTCCAGGGATCGGGCCGCTCGGTGTCGAGATCGTACTTCCGGATGGCTTCCTCGACTTGTTCGGCCTTGATCTGGCCCTCGTCGGCCAGCGCCTTGAGGGCGGCGACGGCGACGTAGTGCCGGTTCACCTCGAAGAAGCGGCGCAGCTTGACCCGGTAGTCGCTGCGACCGAAGCCGTCGGTACCCAGCGTGATGTAGCGCCTCGGGATGTAGGCGCGCACCTGATCGGCGAAGGCGCGCATGTAATCCGTGGACGCGACCACCGGCCCGGCGTGGCCTTCGAGGCAGGTTTCGATGGTGCTCTTGCGGGGCGGCTGGGTGGGATGCAGCAGATTCCAACGCTCGACGCTCAGGCCGTCGCGGCGCAGTTCGGTGAAACTGGTGACGCTCCAGAGGTCGGCGGCGACGTTGAAGTCATTGCGCAACAGTTCCGCCGCGGCGATCACTTCGCGCAGGATGGCGCCGCACCCGAGCAATTGGACGCGCGGCCCCGCGGACTCGCCGCCGTCCCTGAACAGATACATGCCCTTGACAATGCCCGCCTCGGCGCCTTCCGGCATGGCCGGATGCGCGTAGTTCTCATTCAGCAGGGTGACGTAGTAATAAACGTCCTCCTGTTCCTGCATCATGCGGCGCATCCCGTCGCGGATGATGACCACGACTTCGTAGGCGAAGGTCGGATCGTAGGCCACGCAGTTGGGAATGGTCGAAGCCAGGATGTGGCTGTGGCCGTCCTCGTGTTGCAGGCCTTCGCCGTTGAGCGTGGTGCGGCCCGCCGTGCCGCCGAGCAGGAAGCCACGGGCGCGCAGATCGCCCGCCGCCCAGGCCAGGTCGCCGAAGCGCTGGAAGCCGAACATCGAGTAGTAGATATAGAATGGGATCATCGGCAGGTTGTTGCTGCTGTACGACGTGGCCGCCGCGATCCAGGATGACATGGCGCCCGGTTCGTTAATGCCTTCTTGCAACACCTGGCCCGACTTGTCCTCGCGGTAGTACATGAGCTGGTCGGCGTCCTGCGGCTTGTAGAGCTGGCCGACCGAGGAGTAAATACCGAGTTGCCGAAACATGCCCTCCATGCCGAAGGTGCGCGATTCATCGGGTACGATAGGCACGATGAACTTGCCGATGGCCTTGTCCCGCAGCAGGGTGCCGAGCATCTGGACGAAGGCCATGGTGGTCGAGATTTCGCGCTCGCCCGACGCCTTGAGCAGGCGGTCGAAATTGGACAATGGCGGGATTTCCAGTGCGGCCGACCGGGTCCGCCGGCTGGGCAGATAGCCGCCCAGCTTCTGGCGATGTTCGTGCAAATATTTGAATTCCGGGCTGTCTTCCGCCAGCCTGATGAACGGCACCTCATCGATCTGGTCGTCCGGCACCGGAATCTGGAACCGGTCGCGGAATTGCACGAGCGCATCGCGCGCCATCTTCTTGGCCTGGTGAGCGATCATCTGCCCTTCGCCCGACTCGCCCATGCCGTAGCCCTTGACCGTCTTGGTCAAAATGACCGTGGGCTGGCCCTGGTGCTTCACCGCCGCGGCATAGGCGGCGTAGACCTTGGTCGAATCGTGGCCGCCGCGCCGCAGCGCCCAGATCTCATCGTCGGTCCAGTCGGCGACCAGTTCCCGCGTTTCCGGGTACCGGCCAAAAAAGTGCTCGCGGACGTAGGCACCGTTCTTCGACTTGAAATCCTGGTATTCACCGTCCACGCATTCTTCCATGAGTTGCGCCAGCTTCCCGGTCTGGTCCTTTGCCAGCAGCTTGTCCCAGCCCCGGCCCCAGACCACCTTGATCACGTTCCAGCCGGCGCCACGGAATACCGACTCCAGTTCCTGAATGATCTTGCTGTTGCCGCGCACCGGCCCATCCAGGCGCTGCAAATTGCAGTTGATGACGAAAATCAGATTGTCCAGGCGCTCGCGGCCCGCCATCGAAATGGCCCCCAGCGATTCCGGCTCATCGGTCTCGCCGTCGCCCAGGAACGCCCACACCTTGCGGCCCTCGGTCTTGGCCAGGCCGCGCCCTTCCAGGTATTTCAGAAACCGGGCCTGGTAAATGGCCATCAGCGGCCCCAACCCCATCGAGACGGTTGGAAACTGCCAGAATTCCGGCATCAGCCACGGATGCGGATAGGAGGACAGCCCCTGGCCTTCGGTTTCCTGGCGGAAATTGAGCAACTGTTCCTCGGTCAGCCGTCCTTCGAGGAAGGCCCGAGCATAAAAACCCGGTGCGGAATGGCCTTGAAAATAGATCAAATCACCGCCGTGGTTTTCCGATGGCGCGTGCCAGAAGTGACCGAAACCGATGTCGTAGAGCAACGCGGACGACTGGAAGCTGGCGATGTGGCCGCCCAGTTCGGATGATTCCTTATTGGCGCGCAGGATGATGGCCACCGCGTTCCAGCGGATGGCCGAGCGAATCTTGTGTTCGATGTCCCGGATGCCGGGGGTGCGCTCCTCTTTCTCTATGGGAATCGTGTTGCGGTAGGCCGTGTTCAGCGACGAGGGAATGTAAATTCCGTCGCGGCGCGCCTCCCGCACCAGCTTGTCCACCAGAAAATTGGCCCGTTCCAGGCCTTGGTATTGCTCGACGGCCTTCAAGGCGTCGAGCCACTCTTGGGTTTCCAGGGGATCCAGATCACGATTTATTTCCACGGTTTCTCCTCCTCGTTATGGATCATGCACGATGACGCCGCGCGGGGAATCACGTCGCCGTGCTCCACGCAGTGATAAGTAATGATCGATAGGCCACCGTCGGTGGCGAACCGATATTCGGTCAAGTCCCGCTGGCAGCGCGGGCACACCTCGGTAGGGGGCGGCGGATCGCCGGGTTGCGGCGAAACGTGCGCGGGAAATCTACCAACGCGGCGCTGCGAGTTTTTTTCACGCCGGGGTCCGATGCGGAGAGTCAGCATGATTTCCTACTACTTTAGTCTATTTTCGTTGGGATGGTTCGCGCGGCGCGCGGCGATGGTGGGAAGCCAATATCAAAACTTATTTTCATAACTATAGAATAGCGTACCAAAAAACGTAAACATCGTTTCAAACTTTTTGACGTGTCTAAACCACCGTTTTTGGGAGAATAGCGGTAGAAGCCAGACCGTCAGTCCAAGGCGACCACTTCAGGCCTCTCGACAGGGAAGGGGCATAACAGTAATACCTACCCCCTTCGTCAAGTTGCCCTACCGGCCTGAACCCGATCAGCGGTTATAGCGTGGCGGACGCTTTTCCACGAAGGCGTGCAACCCTTCCAGACCGTCCGCATGACCGGCGCATGCGGTCAGGCCGCGCCGCTCGCGTTCCAGTTGCGCTTCCCAGGAGGTCTCGAACGAATCGGTCAGCAGATTTTTGATGTGACCGAAGGTGTGCAGGGATTTTTGGGCGAGGGTTTGACCCATCGTCAGGGTGGTTTCGAGCAGTTGCGCATCCGGCGCCACTCGCGTGACCAGTCCCCAGGCCAGAGCCCGTTCGGCGGGAATCGGTTCATCGAAAGCGGCGATTTCCAGGGCGCGCGCCAGCCCGACCAGGCGCGACAGGGTGAAGGTGCCGCCGGCGTCGATGCATAGTGCGTTGCTGGTAAAGCCCTGTTTGAGCCGCGCCGATGCCGCCATGACCCGGAAATCGCAGGCCAGCGCCAGGGAAAAACCACCACCAGCCGCCACGCCATTGATGGCGGCGATCACCGGCTTGCGCAAGCGGCGGATTTCGGTCACGCAGACGTGAACGTGGGTGGCCAGTTCGTGAAACGCCGCCGCCGGCCCATGCGGATGCGCCAGCACGAACTTGATGTCGCCTCCGGCGGAAAAAGCCGCGCCGTTGCCGGTGATGATGACACCCTGAATCGCCGGATCGGCTCCCACATCCAGCAACGCCCGGGTCAACGCTTGGGCGGTCGGGATATTCAAGGCGTTGTAGGTTTCCGGCCGGTTCAGGGTCAGCTGAGCGATAGAACCATGCACGGCGACCAGAACGACTTCGCTCATGCCATACTCTCCTCGTCTACTGTTACTGTGCGTTAACAATAAAAAGTTGGTTAAATTAAAACAATTTCTCTTTTGATTGTTTTATAGCCAACTACTTTCTTGGCCAGGCAGCACCGCCAGCCAGGATATCGAACCCGGTCTTCTGTTAAATTTTCATTTTAAATAAATGGATTAGAAATTTTTCTCCAAGCAGTACCCCAGTTGGCACGCCCTCTGCTATACCCAGGTCGTACAGCACACACTGTTAAGTTTCCAAACCTTTACAACGACTTACAGAGGCAACGACCATGACGACGATCGCGATTCAAGACCTGAACCTGGGCAAGGCGCTGGACCGGCAGGCGATGGCTAAACTGAGCGGCGGTTACACCTACACCGGCTCGACCACCACCAGCGGCAACTGGAGCTTCGCCAACCAGTGGACCGAAAACGGCGGCTTCCGCCAGATCGGCTTCGTCAAGTACAAGGTAGACAAGCTGCACAAGCGCTACCAGCGCACCCAGTACCGCACCGAGCACTTCGAGCAGTTGACGGTGGTGATCGGCTAAGGTCGCTCCGCTCACTCAATCCCGCGGAGGTCCCGGTGGGTCTCCGCTTTGGGTTTTGCGTCAGAATCCGTTCAAGCCACGCGCCCGCTCCCACCGCTGGAAACGGTAAGGCCAGTGATGATCCACATCCGCTGGATGCGCCTCTTCCCAGACCAACCGCCAGTCCGGCTCGTTCCATTCCGGAAACCAGGCGTCGCCCGGCACGTCGGCATCCACTTGCGTGAGATACAGCCGCTCGGCCCGTGGCAGGGTCTGCTGGTACAGCGTCGCCCCGCCGATCACCATCATTTCGGGAACCGCACCGGCCAACTCCACGGCTTCGTCCAGTGACCGCGCCACTGCGCAGCCGGGGGCCTGATAGTCCGGATCGCGGCTCAGCACGATCATCCGCCGCCCCGGCAACGGCTGGCCAATGGATTCCCAGGTGCGCCGGCCCATCAACAGCGGCTTGCCCATCGTGGTCTGCTTGAAGAAACGCAAATCCGCCGGCAAATGCCAAGGCAACCGGTTGTCGCGGCCGATGACCCGGTTGCGGGCCAGCGCGGCGATGAGCGCGAGTGGAAGCCTCATGGCAGCGGCGGCGGGTTGACCGCCGGCACGCTCCAGGCGGGGACGCCGGGTTCGTCCAGCCGGATCGCGGTCAACCGGTTGCCCCAGACGCAACCGCTGTCGAGCGCGTAGACGCCCGGCGCGCGGTAATAGCCCAGCGCCGCCCAGTGGCCGAACACCAGGTTAAGGTCGGCGTTGCGCCGGCCCGGCACGGCGAACCACGGCAACAGGCCCGGCTCCTGACTGCCAGGCGGCCCCTTCCCGGAGAAGGACAGCGTGCCATTCGCCGTGCAGAACCGCATTCGGGTCAGGGCATTGACGGTGAACCGCAGCCGGTCGTAACCGGCCAAACCGTCCCGCCAGCGGTGCGGCTCACCACCAAACATGTGGGCCAGGAAATCCTCGCAATTCGGGCCGCGCAGAGTCATTTCCAGTTCCGCCGCACAGCGTTGCGCCAAGGCTAAATCCCACTGCGGCGGCAGGCCTGCGTGAACCATGGTGAAGCCGAGATTGGGATCGTGATGCAACAACGGCCACCGGCGCAACCAATCCAGCAACTCGCGGCTGTCGGGTGCGTCGAGAATGGTATGGAACGTGTCCTTGCGCTTGGGCTTCACCTGACCAGCAGCGACCGCCAGCAGGGTCAGGTCGTGATTGCCCAGCACCACCACCGCCTGCTCGCCCAGGCCATGCACCAGCCGCAACACCTCCACCGAATGCGGGCCGCGATTGACCAGATCGCCGACCAGCCACAGTCGGTCAGCGGCGGGGTCGAACCGGAGCAGGTCGAGCAGTCGCTGCAAGGGTTCATGACAGCCTTGAATGTCGCCGATGGCGTAAACGGCCATGTTCGGGTTCTTCAGGGCTTGGCCGACGACAGCGGCGGCAACTGGTCGAGAATACGCTGGGCCACGCCCGGATAATCCTCGTCGAAATGATGGTCGCCTGGCATCTTTTCGACGATCACGCCCAGATCGGCCAACTTCGGGCAGCTCGCGTCTGTTTCGTCCATGCCGTAGATGCACAACCGTTTGATGACCTTGAGTTTTTCGATCTCTGGCCGCACCGGCTGATCCGTAGGGTCGGGCTTGTCGCTGATCCAGTCGGTCAGGTTGAACTCGAAGGAAGCGTAATCCGACAGGCCCAGCAACGCCACCAGGTCGATGCGGTCTCGCAATTCCTGCGGCAGGCGGTTCACGACCGCCGGCAGCACATCCGCGCCGAACGAATAGCCGACCAACACGATCCGGCCCTTTTTCCAGGCGTCCAGGTAGTAGCGCAGCGCCCGTTCCAAATCCAGCGCCACTTCATCCGGCTGGCGGGCTTTCCAGAAGTAACTCAGCGAATCCCAGCCGACCGTGGGCAATCCGTTTTTCGCCAGTTCGGCGGTCACGGCGCGGTCGAGCAACGCCCAGCCGCCGTCGCCGGAGAACATCACCGCCAGTTGCGGCCGGTCGGGGCCACCGGTGACGGGAATTTCAGTGAGCGGCACGCCGCTGACGCGAGCGTCGGGCTGGACTTGCCGGACGATGCCGGGGTCCAGCCATTGCAGCAGGGCGGAGACTTGCGGCAACCAGTTCTTGGCTCCTTCCGCGCCAGGGATTTCGGCCAGCCGGGCCAGTTGCACGGATTTGACGAACCGCGCAGCCATGCTTGCATCGCAGGCCAGCCGGTTCTGAAACACGAACCAGGTGGTGGGCATGCGAGTGATCGGCTTGAGCACCACACCCTGATGATCTGGAAGCGGGGTGCTGTCCAGATTGGCCACGCCCTTGCAGAGCGGCTTGCGCAGCGGCAATTCCGGGCAGAAATCCACCGCCACCCCGGCGTGAAACCGGTCGTCCGGAGCCTGGGCCAGCGCCGCGTAGGTTAGCGCCGCCCCTGCCCCGTAACCCAGCAGGATGGGGGGTTGGTGAGTTTCGATGGGATAACGTTGTTCCATCAGCCGGTTCAACCGATCGAGGTCCGCCGCCGGATCGGCGCAGGCGGCCTCGGTCCGATCCAGCCGGCTCCGATAGTCGTTCAGGTCGATGCCCACGACCACGTAATCCAGTTCCGCGACCGCTTTCGCCGCCGCCGTCAGCTCGACGTTCCAGCCACTGGTCCCGGACGCGAACAGAACCACCCCCTTGGGTTCATCGGTGGTGTGCTGAACGCTCAGCTTGCCGAAGGTTGCATCGTCCAGCATCTCCTCGGCAGTCTCCGCCCCGGCGACGGGCGCCAACAGGGCGACGATCAGACCCAGCACTCGCATCAGTGTGAAAAATCGGTTCGGTATGGTCATGATTTGCCGATCACTCCCTTGACGCCACCGGCGATCAGCGTCGTCAACTCGGTCAATACCCGTGGTAACACCAGCCCACTGGGCGCTGCCAGATAGCGGGCTTCCCACCGGGGATCGAATTTATCCTTGTACTGGTGCAAGCCCCGGAAATTGTAAAACGCTTCGCCACCGCCAAACACCATCGCCCCGAACCGGTTCCACAGCGGCGCGAACCCGCGATTTTGCAACCCGGCCAGCGGCGCCATGCCGAGGTTGAACCACTCGAAACCCTGGTCGCGGCCCCACAGCATGATCCGGACGAACAGATAATCCATCAAGCCATTGGGACTGTCAGGCGGATAGCGCATCAGATCGACAGACAGTTCCACGCGTCCGCCCTGCCAGAGGTTGGCGAAGGCGACCACTGCCGCGTCGCGCTGGACCACGGCGACCGGTCCGGTTCGCAGATAATCCAGGCTGAAGAGCCCCAGCGAGAAACCCTTCTCCCGCACGTTCTTCCCACCCAGCCAGGCATCCGAAATCGGACGCAAACGCGGGAGCAGCTCCGGCACGCCGGCGACATCCACCACCTCGAACCGGTAGCCGTCGCGCTCCAGCCGATTGACCGTGTTGCGCAGGGCTTTCCGGGCTTTGCCGTCCAGCGAAAACTCGGCCAACCGCACCCGCGCCTCCTCGCCGAATTTGACCAGGGTCAGTCCCAGTTCCACGTATAAACCGAGATGGTCGGGGTGAATCTGATAGAACACCGGCCAGCCGCCGTGGCGCTCGCACAACTCGCGGAATTCCCAGGCCAGTTCGCGGCGATCCTCCTCGTCGGCGGCGACCGGATCGCCCATCGCCACCCAGGCACGGCCCGCGACGCCGTACATCAGAAACGCATCGTGGTTTTCGTTGAACAGCAACGCTTTGTCACCCAGCAGGGCCAGATGAGCGTAGCTGCGCGGGAATGCGGCGGCGATAGCCTGGGCTTGCCGCAGATCCTCCAAGCCAGGCCGGGTCGGCTCGAAGCGCGCGGGCCGCAGCAGTTTGGCGATGCCAAAGAACAGCACGACGCCCAGCGCGCCCACCAGCGCCCGCAGGGAGCGCGGCGCGCTGCCCTCGTCGCCGAAGCTGAAGTCCCACCACAACGCCCGCGAATACTCGACGTGCCGATACGAGAAGATCCCGAGCCAGGCGGCGCAGACCATCACGACCAGGATGGTCGCGACCCAACCCGGCGTAAAGCTCTCGTTGAGCAGGGAAGCACGGCGGTAAAACTCCCGACGCGACGGCAGCAAACCCGCCAGCAGCACGGTCAAAATAATCGCCTCTTCGTAATCCGCGCCCTTGAGCAACGAAGCCGTGATGCCGGCCCCGAGGAAAAGTACGGCCAGCAGCCAGGCGGCGTCGAGCCGGCGTTGCAGACCGCGCGCCAGGAACAGCAAGCTCATGCCCAGCAGGCTGCTGACGAAGTGAGAGGCTTCCAGCACCGACAGCGGAATCAGATCCTCCAGCCACGCCAGCCGTGCCTCCACCGCCGGCGTCACCGCCGAGAACAACAGCACCGCGCCGCTGATCAGCGCCAAAAAAGCGAACACCTGCGGCAACAGCATCGGCGCCCACGGCCCCATCAGGCGCGGCAGCCACAGGATTCGCTCCTTTTGATGCCGCAATTCATACAGGCCCAGCGCCATCGCCGCCAGCGCCAGCGGCAACAGGTAGTAGATCGACCGGTAAGCCAGCAACATGCCCAACAGTTGGGTGGCGGGCAGCTCGTTCTTCAGCAGTAGCAACACCAGCGATTCGAACACGCCCAGTCCACCAGGAACGTGGCTGATCAACCCCCCGAGCTGGGCCACCAGAAAGACGCCGAGGACCTGGCCAAAACCGATCTTGACCGATGCCGGCAACAGCACGTACAGCACCGCGCTCGCCATCACCCAGTCGAGGCAACCCACCGCCAGTTGCGGCAGCGCGAGGCGGGGCCGCGCCATCGGTAATTCCCAAGAGCCCAGTCTGATGGGCTGGCGACGCAATACTCCCAGCAGCAGGTAGACCACGGGCGTGATCAACAGCACGGCCCCCAGCAGCCGGCCGTTCATGGCCAGGTCGGAAAAAGCGCGTAAATTCAACAGATCCAGTATCAACACGACGCTGCCCATGGTCAAAATGCCGAGCCAAAAGGTCAGGGTAGTGAACAGGACGAGCCGGGCAATATCGATCGCCGTCAGGCCCCAGCTCGAATAGAGCCGGTAGCGCAACGAACCGGAGGTCAGGACCGAAAGCCCGACCGAATTGCTGATGGCGTAACTGGTCAGGGCGGCGAAACCGACCTTCGGCCACGGGACAGGATGGCGAATGTAGCGCAGCGCCAGCCAGTCATAGCCGGTGGTGACGAAATAGCTCAGGAGGGTGCAGAGACCGGCGAGCGCCAACCGCGAGGTCGGCATCTGCTCCAAGGCGGCGACGATCTCGCGGTAATGGTACTTGGCCAGCGCATGGTGCAACACCCACAACGCGACGACGAACAAAATCAGACCGATCAGCGGCCCGGCATAGCGGGCGAACAGCGCTTTCATGGCAGATTCAGGATAGCGTCCCGGTTGGTCCAGGACGCGACTTTGGCCGCCGCCACCGCGCGGGGCAGCCATTGGTATTCGCCATGTTCGGCGGGATTCAGGAGGATGGGTCGCCGCTCCGGCAGCAAAACCCGGAACACATGCTCGACGTTCTCGGCGACGTTCGGGGCGTAGCGCTGCCGCCAGGCCGGCAGGATCGGAAAGCGGTTGATCACGCCGCAATCCACCACTTCCGCCTCGTCGCTCAACCCCGTTTCCTCGCGCAGTTCCCGCCTTGCCGCATCCAGCGGGTCGGTTTCTTCCCAGCGCAGGCTGCCGGTCACCGACTGCCAGAAATCGGGCGGCTGCCGCCGAAGCAGGACAAGAACCTCATCCGCCGCCGTGTACACCACCACCAGCACCGATTCCGGGCGCTTGTAGCGGGGCAAACTTCCACCGTCGCCTCTCCCCCCTTTTGCAAAGGGGGGTTGGGGGGGATTTAGCGAAGCACTCACACCCACGCTCAGGGCGTGCGGCGCAGGCGGATGTTGAGATCGCGCAACTGCGCCTCGGTGACGGGGGCCGGCGCCTGGGTCAACAGGCAGGCGGCGCTCTGGGTCTTGGGGAAGGCCATCACGTCGCGGATGGAGGTAGCCCCGGCCATCAGCATCACCAGCCGATCCAGGCCGAAGGCCAAGCCACCGTGCGGCGGACAGCCAAACTTCAGCGCATCCAGCAGGAAGCCAAACTTGGCCCGCGCTTCCTCGGGGCCGATGCCCAGCAATTCAAAGACCGTGTTCTGCATCTCCTGGCGGTGGATACGCACCGAGCCGCCGCCGATTTCGGTGCCGTTCAGCACCATATCGTAGGCGCACGACAGGCAGCGTTCCGGGTTGGCGCGCACCTCGGCGGGGTCTTCGGTGCGCGGCGACGTGAACGGATGGTGCAGGGCGTTCCAGCGCCGGTCCTGCTCGTCCCACTCGAACATCGGGAAATTGACCACCCACAGCGGCGCCCATTCGCCGTGGACCAGGCCGAGATCGTGGCCGAGCTTGATCCGCAGCGCGCCCAGCGCGTCGTTGACCACCTTGGCCGAATCCGCGCCGAAGAAGAGCAGATCGCCATTTTCCGCCCCGGTGCGAGTGAGAATCTTGGCCAGCACCGCGTCGGGCAGGAATTTCACGATCGGCGCCTGCAAACCCTCGCGTCCGGCGGCGACCTCGTTGACCTTGATGTAGGCCAGTCCTTTCGCACCGTAGCGACCGACAAATTCGGTATACAGGTCAATCTCACGCCGACTCAGCTTGCCGCCGTCCGGCACGCGCAGCGCCGCCACCCGGCCGTTGGGGTCGTTGGCCGGGCCGGAGAACACCTTGAATTCGACGCTCGCCATCAGATCCGACAGTTCGGTCAATTCCAGCGGAATGCGCAAATCCGGTTTGTCGGAACCGTAGCGCTGCATCGCCGTCTCGTAGGGCATCCGGGGGAACGGGTTGGGCAGTTCCACATTCAGCACGGCCCGGAACATCCAGCGGATCATCTCTTCCATCAGCTCGGTAATCGCCTGTTCGTCCATGAACGAGGTTTCGATATCGAGCTGGGTGAATTCCGGCTGGCGGTCGGCGCGCAGGTCTTCGTCGCGGAAGCAGCGCACCACCTGATAGTAGCGATCCAGGCCCGCCATCATCAGCAACTGCTTGAATAACTGCGGTGACTGGGGCAGGGCGAAGAAGCTGCCAGGATGGGTGCGGCTGGGCACCAGATAGTCGCGGGCGCCTTCCGGGGTCGCCTTGGTCAGCATCGGGGTTTCGATGTCCATGAAGCCGTGCTGCTCCAGGAACCGGCGCAGGGCGCTGATCACCCGGGTGCGCAGTCGCAGCCGCTCCTGCATCTCCGGCCGGCGCAGATCGAGATAGCGATAACGCAGCCGCACTTCCTCGGAAGTGTCCGCGTCATCCAACTGGAACGGCAATGGCTCGGACCGGTTGAGAATTTCCAACTCGCGGGCCAGCACCTCGACCGCGCCGGTGACCAGATTGGGATTCTCGGTGCCCTCGGGCCGCCGCCGCACTCGACCGGTCACCCGCAGCACGTATTCGTTGCGCACCCGCTCGGCGTTGGCAAAGGCGTCCGGCGTGTCGGGGTCGATGACCACCTGCACCAGACCCTCACGGTCGCGCAGATCGACGAAGATCACGCCGCCATGATCACGGCGGCGGTGCGCCCAACCGCAGAGGGTGGCATCTTGATCCAACAGGGTCTCGGTGACCTGGCCGCAATAGTGGCTGCGCATGGTGTCTGGTTTCCGTCTTGCAGGGCAAAATTCCAAGGGAAGCGCGAAATTCGGCGCGTCGGGATGACCGATTTCAGGAGCGGGAATGTTAAGGATTCAACCCAAGCGCCGCAACCACGGCTGAACGCCTGCCAAGGCAATCGCGCCATGGAGGGGGTTGACAGGAGATGGATTGCTGGGGTAACCGAATCCGGTTATCGACTGGAGGGAACGGATGCGGCCCCAACGGCTCGACCCCCGCCGCATATTTCGCCGATTTGCTCGATCCGCGCCGCGAGATGCGGAACAAGCTCCACCAACTCCAGGATATTTTGATGGTATACCAATTCCTGGTAGATGGTGACTTTTACCGGGTAGGCTGGAATGAAGCCGTAGGATGTGGGGTAGAAATTGTCTGGTTCGCGTACTGCCGCGCCGGATTGAACATGCCGTTCGACGGGTCGAGCGCTTGCCCTGACGCTCATCCGACTGAAGCGATGAGTGCCCGTGATTCCAGAGGAAGGGCGCTGATTAAAGGTGCTGCCCGAACCCGGTCGGGCGGTAGAATGATCCTGCACTTTTATTGCCTGATCCTCCGGCATCACGGATTGCCACGCGACACCAGGGTCTGCGCGGACTATCATTGGCGCAGGAAATGCCAGGAGACCTCCATGCCAGCCCGAGACCCGATGGCGCAACACCGCACCGCGCAACTCGATGTCTTACACACAAATCTGGCCGACACTATCGGACGATGGACCAGGGGAAAAGAAGACTGCTCGACCCCGATCCCGAATCTCGCCTTCTTCCGGCGCGAGGCGCCCACCCAGCCCTGCGCCTGCCTGGTGGAACCCAGCATCGTTCTCGTCGTCCAGGGCGCGAAGCAGTTGCTGATCGGCGACCACGCGTATGCGTACGACAGCGAGCGTTTCCTGATCACCTCGCTCGATCTTCCCGCCAGCTCGCAGGTTCTCGAAGCCAGCCCGGACCAGCCTTGCCTGGGACTGGTGCTCAGGCTCGATCTGCGCGTCATGGCGGAGCTGATCGCGCAAAGCGGCCTGCCGCCGCGCGAGCGCGCCACCGAGGGGAGCGCAGCCCTCGGCACGATCACCCCGGCCTTGCTGGAGCCGTTCGGTCGCCTGCTGGCTTTGCTCGACGAGCCCGGCGCCATCGCGGTGCTCGCGCCGCTCATCGAGCGAGAGATCCACTACCGCCTGCTGATGAGCGACCTGGCGGCGCGCCTGTGGCAGATTGCCTCGGTGGGCAGCCAGAACCGCCGGATCGCCAAGGCCATCGACTGGCTGAAAGCGAATTACGCCCAGCCGCTGCGCATCGACGAACTCGCGGCCCACGCGCAAATGAGCCCATCGAGCCTGCATCACCACTTTCACCAGCTCACCGCGATGAGTCCCTTGCAGTACCAGAAATGGCTGCGGCTGAGCGAAGCCAAGCGGTTGATGCTGAACGAGCGCCTGGACGCGGCGAGCGCGGCGTTTCACGTCGGCTACGAGAGCCCCTCGCAATTCAGCCGCGAGTACAGCCGCCGCTTCGGCGCGCCGCCTAAACGCGACATCGAGGGATTACGCCGCCAGGCTGATGACCGGACCGCCCGTCAAGGCAGAGTCTCCGCCTGAACCGCCGCGCAACGGCATCGGCGTCCATGAATACTGGATCGATTCGGACTACGGACCCACTTAGCCCGGCGGATTTCCTTCACCGGGCGCCTCTGGCGGTCCCAGCCGATCTCCACCGGCCCTGCGGAGAGCAAGACCATGAGCAAGACCATGAACGAAACCGAGCCCCAGATCACCGTGTTTTATGACGGCGCCTGTCCACGCTGCGTCCGCGACCGGGCTCAGTACGAACGGTGGGCGGGCCCAGCCGGCGAGGGGATTTGCTGGTTCGACATCACCGGCCAGGACGAGCGGTTGCGCGCGCTCGGCATCGATCCACGCCGGGCGTTGACCGAACTGCACGTGCTGGACGAGCACCAGCGCCTCCGCTCCGAACTGGATGCGTATATCCTGTTGTTGACCAGGGTGCCTCGCCTGAAACCGCTGGCTTGGCTGGTTGGCCGGCCTGCGATCCGACCGTGGCTGGCCCGTCTCTACCATCGGACCGTCGAACGTCGCCTGCGCCGGAGCGGGCGACTGGGATGAGCGGCATGATGTGCGCGGCGCTTCCCGAAGCGGCTCTACCTGGAGGATGAAGCATTCCATGCCGATGCCCGCGAATCATCCGCCCGCCCCGGACGAACCGGTCCTGCGGGCCGACGGCCTCGTCAAACAGTTCGCCAGTCGCCGCGTGGTCGATGGGGTGGACCTGCGCTGTTGGGCGGGACAGGTCGTGGGTCTGCTGGGCGCCAACGGCGCGGGTAAGACCACGACCCTGCGGTTATGCTACGGCTTTCTTCAACCCGATGCCGGCACGATTCGTGTGATGGGGATCGACCGCCGCACCGACCCCGAGGCGGCCGCCCGGCGAGTGGGCGTCTGCACCCAGGACGACACCTTCGACTCCGATTTCACGGTGCGCGGTAACCTGGAGCAGATGAGCCGCTACTTTCGTCCGCGCCCGCCCGCTCTGAAGGCGCGGATCGCGGCGCTGCTGGAGCGCTTCGGCCTGGACCGCTACGCCGCCGTTAAACCGGACACCCTCTCCGGCGGCTACCGGCGCCGGCTGATGCTGGCCCGCGCCCTGGTCCACGACCCGCAAGTGCTGTTTCTGGATGAGCCCACCACCGGGCTGGACCCGCAGGCGCGCCTGGAAGTCTGGGAACTGATCGACACCCTTCGACGCGACGGGTTGGGGATCGTCCTGACCACCCACTACATGGACGAGGCCGAGCGCCTGGCCGACGAATTGCTGGTCTTGCGCGAAGGTCGACGAGTGGCGACCGGGCCACCCCGCGCCGTGCTGGGCGATCTGGTCGGCGAGCATGTGCTGGTGCTGGAAGCCCGCGATCCGGCGGCGCCCGCCGTCCGCGAGTGGGCGCGGCAGGCGGGACTGCCGGAACCCACCCGGGTGCTCTCGACTCTGCACCTCGCCCTGGACGGGCCGGGTCTCGCCCGGTTCGGCGCCCGGTTCGGCAACCTGCGGTTCGAAGTCCGCCCTCCCACGCTGGACGACCTGTTCCTGAAGCTGGCCGAAAAATCATGACATTCCCTCCTCACTACCGCGCCGCCTTTCAGTGGCAGAGTCGTGCCGTCCTGGGCCGCCACCTGACCGTGTACTGGCGCAACTGGCATACGGCCGCGCTGCCACCCCTCCTGGAACCGATCATCCTGCTACTGGCGTTCGGGGTGGGACTGGGCGGCTTCATCCCGGAGTTCGCCTGGCACGGCCGGCCCGTGGCTTATCTGGCCTACCTGGCGCCCGGCATGCTGGCGTATACCGCATTCATGACGGCCTTCTTTCAGGCTCTGTTCGCCGCCTACATCCGCATGCATTACCAGAAAACCTGGGAAGGGCAACTCGTCACCCAAGTGCGGCTGGAACACGTGGTCTGGGGCGAGGTGCTGTGGGCCGCGACCCTGGGAACGGCCTACGCCCTGATCGTGATCCTGGTGCTCGCGGGCTTCTCCCTGGCTGGCTGGCTGCCGCTGTACTGGGCGAGCGCGGTGCTGGCCCTCCCTCTGTTGTTCCTCGCCGCCCTGGCCTTCGCCACACTGGGACTGTTGTTCACCGCCTTGGTGCCCAGCATCGACCACATGAACATCCCTTTCTTCCTGGTCATCATGCCGCTCGGTTTTGCCAGTAGCACCTACTTCCCGTTGGAAGGTGATTCCCTCTGGACCCAAGCCTGGCTGCTCCTCAATCCCCTGCACCACTTGGCGGAGGGGATTCGCTGGCTGCTGCTGGCCGGCGAACTGACCCATCACTTGCTGGCCGCCACCGGGCTGTGCGGGCTGATGATCCTGGTGTTGGTCCCAATCGACGAGCGGTTGTTGCGGCGCCGGGTATTGGGAGAGGGTTGAGGCTTCCTCGCAGCCAGCGCGATCGAACTATCGAAACCGAAGGAAACCGCGATAACCCACGACCCGCCGTTCGCGGCGACGCCCGCGCGATATCCTGCGCCATCCGCGCACGATCTGCGCTAGTACTTCACCTTGGCGTAGATTTTCTCCTCGGCCGCGCGGGCATCGCCCAGCGTGCGGATGCCCTGGGCCGCCAGCAGCGGAATCATGCGCAGGAACACTTCCGCCGTCACCAGGGCGTCGCCCAGCGCGTCGTGACGGGCCACCACCTTGACGCCCAGCCGTTCGGCGATGGTTTCCAGCGCGTGCGACTCCTGGTTGGGATGCAGCACCTCCGACAGCAGCAGCGTATCCAGCACCGGCTGAGTGAAATAGACGCCGGTCGCTGCCTCCTTCATTTGCAGGAAACGCAGGTCGAATGCGGCGTTGTGCGCCACCAGCACCGTTTCGTCGCAGTAATCGTAAAACTGGGGCAACACCTCGTCGAGGGTCGGTTTGCCGCGCAGCATCTCGTTGGAAATGCCGTGAATCGTTTGCGCCACCGGGTTAATCGGGCGTTTTGGATCGACCAGTTGTTCATAGGCCTCGGCGCGGAGCAGGCGGTTGTTGACGATACGCACCGCCCCGATGGAAATGATCTCGTCGCCGCCCGATGGATGCAGGCCGGTAGTCTCGGTGTCGAACACCGTGTAGGTCAGTTCGGCCAGCGGCGTGTGATCGAGTTCGGGGGTCTGGCCGGGCTGATGGAACAGATCGAAATCGTAAAATTCCGGCCGGCTCTCGCCGTAGCGGATCGGTGCGCCGAGCAGGGGCCGTATCGGCTCGGCCAGCGGCAGTAGCAGCCGGAATCGCGGCGGTCCATCCGTGTGGTCACCCAGATACACGATCTCCGCCCCGTGCCGGTCGAGCACGTCATGCACCGTCAGCGGGCTGTCCTCGCCGCCGGAGCGCAGGCTGTCGAATTCCCATTCCTGCAGGATTCCCTGCGACAGCGTCGGTCCCGGCCAGATCAGATCGAGCTGGACGATCCGGCCGTGCCGCGACAGGGCAAAGCCCAGCTCGCTCACCCCATACTCCTGCTTTAAGTGGCCAGCGAGCGCATCAATCACCTGGGCCAGGGTGAAGCTGTCTACCTTAACCCAGAGCAAAGGATCGATTTCATTCGCCCCCACCGTCAGGCCCAGCCGGGTTTCGATGCGCCGTCGCGCCGCGGCGATGGCGTCGGCCCCCAGCATCTCCTCCAACGGCCAGCGGGTCTTGAGCGCATCGGCATGGTCGGCGGTCAAGTGGTGCAGCTTGTCGCTCAGGCGACCTACTTCTTCATTGATGACCTGGATGAACCGGTCGTGATCAGCCGACGCACAGTCTGGATAGCGCGTCAGCATCTCGACCGCCGCGCGGATGCTAGCCAGCGAGGCCCGGCTGGCTTCGGTGAACGACTGCAACACCAAGTCACGGGTGGCGTCGAGTTCGAAATCGCGGGTGATGTTCTCCACCGTCAGCACGAAACCGCTGACCGTCGGTGGGTCGGGTGGTTTGCTGGCCTGATCCGGGAGCGGCTCGGCAGCCAGGACCGGGGCCATGTGGACCCGGATAAACTGGCCGGCGCGGGTGGTGAACACGAACTGCGCGGTGGGATCGGGTTCGCCCTTTTCCAGCCGCGTCTCGATGCTCTCGCGCACGTGGATCAGCAAATTGCGGTCGATGAGGGCGAAAATCGGTCGGCCCAGGCCGATCCGCGCGGCCGAGCCGGCCCCGGCGGAAGCGCCCAGCGCCTGGCGGGCGCGTTCGTTGTACAGCAGGATTCGACCGTTGCGGTTGCACACCAGCACGCCCTGGGACAACTCCGACATCAGCGCCGCCAGCCGGCGCCTCTCCTCCTCCACCGAGGCTTTGGCCTGGGCGATCCGGGCTTCGAGATCGTGCGCCAACGTCTCGCCGTGTTCGGCCAGATCGTTCACCGCCTGGGTCAAACAGCGAAGTTCAGCCGGGCCAGCCGGCGCGATGCGATGGCTGGGATGCGCGTTGAGAATGATGCGGATACCTTCCGCGATTTTCAGCGGACCCTTGCCGTAAAGCTGATAAACCACGCCAAAGGCGATGCCGAGAATCGCCAACCGCAGCACCCCCAGTTCCGCCAGTAATTCCACGCGCGGGGTCAGCATCGCGGTGAGTTGTTGCCGGTTTTCCGGCTCCAGCACGTAGTACAGGGCGTAATCCGCCGCCAGTTCCAAACCCGCCACCAGGGCGAGAAAAGTGATCAGGGCAAGAATGAATTTGAGCGTTTCGTTCACGATTGGACCCAACCAGGGCGAGGTTGACGGTACATCATAGACAAGACCGGCCAAGGCTTATACATTTCCAACACCCGACCCGCGCTTCGCGGGATGGGAGCCAGCACTCACCAACTGAGAGGAAATAAAAAAATGTCAACCGCCGTTTATGAGCGGATCCGAAAAAATCCGAAATTCGATGAACTGGTCACCAAGCGCAGCCGCTTCGCGTGGACACTGACCATCGTGGTCCTGGGCATTTACTTTGCCTTCATCATGGTCGTGGCGTTCAACCCAATGCTGCTGGCCGCACCCATCTGGGAAGGCGGCAAGGCCTCCATCGCCTGGCCCATCGGCGCGGGCATGATCCTGTTGTTCTGGTTGATGACCGGCCTCTATATTCGCCGCGCCAATGGCGAGTTCGATGACATCAATTCCGAGATCGTCAAGGGGGCCATCGAATGAATCGTGGAATGCTGAAATTCGCCGCCGCGGCGCTGGCGGTGGGCTGGATGGGCCTGGCCGTGGCCGCCCCGGATGTCGGAGCCGCCCAGAAACAGCCGCTGAATATCCATGCCATCGTGATGTTCTTCATTTTCGTGCTGATGACCCTGGGCATCACCTACTGGGCGGCCAAGCGCACCAAGTCCGCCAGCGACTACTATGCCGCCGGTGGCGGTATCACCGGCACGCAGAACGGCCTGGCCATCGCCGGCGACTACATGTCGGCGGCCACCCTGCTCGGTCTCACCAGCATGACCTACTTCCAGGGTTTCGACGGCTATATCTACTGCATCTGCTTTTACGTCGGCTGGCCGTTCAT
>JBDHRD010000035.1:0-21350 GCA_039807425.1 Candidatus Contendibacter sp.
GCCGAGGGCGCGGCGATGATCCGCACCAAGGGCGAGGCCGGCACCGGCAACGTGGTCGAGGCGGTGCGCCACATGCGGACCATGAACCGGGAGATCCGGCAACTGGCTACCTTGCCGACCGAGGAGATCATCAGCTTCGCCAAGGTCAACGGCATTCCCTACGAGCTGGCCCTGGAAGTGAAGAAGCTGGGCCGGTTGCCGGTGGTCAACTTTGCCGCCGGCGGCATCGCCACCCCCGCCGACGCTGCTTTGATGATGCAATTGGGTTGCGATGGCGTGTTTGTTGGTTCGGGTATCTTCAAGTCCAGTAATCCGGCCAGCCGCGCCCGCGCCATCGTCAAGGCGACCGCCTATTTCAACGATCCCGAGCAACTGCTGGAAGCTTCGATGGATTTGGGCGATCCCATGCCTGGTCTGGACGTGGCCACGATGGCCAGCGAGCAACGGCTGGCAGGGCGGGGCTGGTAATGCACGCGGTGGCCGACCCCGGCGGGATCGGCGTGCTGGATTTGCAGGGCGGGGTGCAGGAGCATCTCGATCATCTGCGGCGGGTCGGCGTGTCGGCGCGGCCGGTCAAGCGCGCCGCTGAACTGGATGGACTGGCGGGGCTGATCATCCCCGGCGGCGAGAGCACCTGCCTGTCGCGGTTACTGAATATTTTTGGACTGGACGCGGCGATCCGGCGGGCGTATGACCAGGGTCTTAAACTGTGGGGTACCTGCGCCGGGGCGATCCTGCTGGCCCGGGAAAATGTCGGTGAGGCGCCGTTCTTCGGGCTGATCGACATCGCGGTCAGCCGCAACGCCTTCGGCAGCCAGCTCGACAGCTTCAACCGCGAAGCGCTGGCGCCGGCGGTGGCCCGCGAACCGATTCCGCTGACCTTCATCCGTGCGCCGAAGATCGTGCGGGCGGGGGAGGGGGTGCGGGTGCTGCTACAACTGGATGACTATATCGCAGCGGCGGAAAATGATCGGATTCTGGTTACGGTGTTTCACCCGGAATTGACACCCAGTTTGGCGTTTCATCGCTACTTCGCCCGCAAGTGTGGCCTGAACGTGGCTGGCGGCGGCGATGCGGGCCTTGATCCTGACTGGACCCCGCAGAGCTGGATGGATTTCAGCTATCACGTTTGACGGCCCTTTACCCTAGCCCTTTCTCCCACGAGGGGAAAGGGGGAGTTTGACGCCATATCCGCTGTCGTTCCTCCTGACCACGCCCGCCTGACCGCCCGCCGCAAGGCCGGCCACGAGCGCAAGCAAGCCCGCGCCACTCGCGAGAAGGGTTTGCTGATGGTGTTCACCGGCCCCGGCAAGGGCAAGACCACCGCCGCTTTCGGCATGGCGCTGCGCGCTATCGGGCATGGAATGCGGGTGGGCGTGGTGCAGTTCATCAAGGGCGACCAGGACAGCGCCGAGAGATTGGCGTTGAGCCGGTTTGAGAACGTGGATTTCCAGGTGATCGGCGACGGCTTTACCTGGCTGACTCAGAACCGGGAACAGGATATGGCTACCGCCGAGCGGGCCTGGGTCGAGGCGGAAGGGATGATCGGCAATCTCCGCTACGATCTGATCATCCTGGACGAACTCAACCTTGTGCTGAGCTACGGCTATCTCGATTTGGCGCGAGTGCTGGCGGTGTTCTCCAGTCGGCGACCGGAGTTGCATGTCGCGGTCACCGGCCGCAACGCTCCGGCGGCGCTGGTGGAATCGGCCGATCTGGTCAGCGAAATTCGCGCCATCAAGCATCCCTACCGGGAGCAGGGTGTGAAGGCGCAACAGGGGATCGAGTTCTGAGGCAGGGAAGCGAAGCCCAGGCGTGGCCCTCGCTCAAGAGGGGCAGGAGCTCAGTTGCAACGGCTCCGCCAGCGGTTCCCCGTCCAACCACGCCCGTTCCCCTTCCAGCCGCAGCCGGCCTTCCGCGTACCAGCGAATCGCCAGTGGATACAGCCGGTGTTCCTGCTCCAGCACCCGCGCCGCCAGCGTGTCGGGATCGTCGCCCGGCAATACCGGTACCCGCGCCTGGATGATGACCGGCCCGCCGTCCAGTTCGGCGGTGACGAAATGAATGCTGGCCCCATGCTCGGTTTCCCCGGCGTCCAACGCACGTTCGTGGGTGTGCAAGCCGCGAAACTTGGGCAGCAGCGACGGATGAATGTTGAACAGCCGGCCCCGATAATGATCGGTGAACCCGGGGGTCAAAATCCGCATGAAACCGGCCAGCGCCACCAGATCGGGTTGATAGCGGTCGATCAATTCGATCAGCGCCGCATCAAACGCGGGGCGGTCGGCGAACTGCTGGTGATCCAGTTCCAATGCCGGGACGCCAGCCTGTCGCGCCCGTTCCAGACCCTGAACGCCGGGCTGATTGCTGATGACCGCCGCGACCTCGATCGGCAATACTCCGCTGACCGCCTGATCGAGGATCACCTGCAGGTTGCTGCCGCGCCCGGAAATTAGCACCACCAGCCGGATTTTCCGCGCTGCGCTCATGTCTGAAACTCCACGGATGGTTCGCCTGCGCCAGCGGCGATATGGCCCAGCCGCCAGACCGTTTCGCCCGCCTCCCGCAAAATCGTTTGCGCCCGTTCCACATCTTCCGCCGCGACGCAGACCACCAGCCCGACCCCACAGTTGAAAGTGCGCCACATTTCCGCCTCAGCCACACCGCCCTGTTGCTGCAACCATTGGAACACGGCGGGCCATCGCCAGCTTTGCAGGTCGATGACCGCCTTCGTGTCCGCCGGCAGGACGCGCGGGATGTTTTCGGTCAGGCCACCGCCGGTGATGTGGGCGATGGCGTGGACCTCGATCTGCTCCAGCAATCGCAGAACCGGTTTGACGTAGATGCGGGTCGGGGCCAGCAGCGCCGCGCCGAGGGTGCGGCCCTCCGCGAACGGCTGATCCAGCTTCGCCCCACTGACCGCCAGAATCTTGCGAATCAGCGAGTAGCCGTTGGAGTGCGGCCCGGAGGAAGCGAGTCCCACCAGCACGTCGCCCGGTTTGATCCGCGAGCCGTCGATGATCCGTGTCTTCTCGACCACGCCGACGCAGAAACCGGCCAAGTCATAATCGCCGTCGCCGTACATCCCCGGCATTTCGGCGGTTTCGCCGCCCACCAGCGCCGCGCCGGCCTGTTCGCACCCGTCGGCGATGCCCTGGATTACGTCCGCCGCTACGTCCACGTCCAGCTTGCCGGTGGCGTAATAGTCCAGGAAAAACAGCGGTTCGGCCCCGACCACCAGCACGTCGTTGGCGCACATCGCCACCAGGTCAACGCCGATGGTGTCGTGCCGGTTCAATTCCAGCGCCAGCTTGAGCTTGGTGCCCACCCCGTCGGTCCCGGATACCAGCACCGGTTGGCGGTAGCGATCCAGCGGCAGTTCAAATAGCGCGCTGAAGCCGCCCAACCCGCCGAGAACGCCGGATCGCAAGGTGCGCTTGGCATGGGGCTTGATGCGGTCCACCAGCCGGTTGCCGGCGTCGATGTCCACCCCGGCATCGCGGTAGCTGAGCGCGGGGGATTGGGGGGAGTGATCGTTCATGGTGGGATTACCTTGGAGTATGCGGCGCAATTAGCAGGTTTCGATTAGCGGATCCACTCAAAACAGGCCAGTCCCGCCGCTGCCAGTGGATCAAACTCGTAGTGGTCAGCAGTAATCAGGAGGGCATTGTGAACATGTGCTAAACCCAGCGCGATAGCGTCAGCCAGGGACAATCGCCCGCGTGCTTTGAATATCGCCGCCGACAAGAGCATGTCTTCGTCCAGGTGATACACCATGCTCATAGGTCAACTCAGCAGGTCATCCACCGTGGCCTTGGCCTGATTGACGGAACCTGATCGACGCGCCATGTCATAACAGACTTCAAGGGCGTTGACGACTGACATTAGAACCTGTAAGTCGCTCGACAATATGGCCTCTACCTGATCCGCGCCCGCTTCGTTGTTCAGAACCGCCAGCGCCGCGCAGGCGTCCATGACATAAATCGTCACCGTTCCAATTCCTTTTCTTCCTGTTTATGGGCGATGAATTCATCCACGCTGCTTAGCAGTCCCCGATATTTTCCCCGTGAGGCGCGAAACGCCGCCAGGCGACGTTGCCGTTCTTCGTCGGAGGAAACGCCTTCGGCCAGAGTTGGCGTGGATTGCGGCGTCAACCGCACCAATAGGAACCGGGCATTTTCTTCCATCTCGACCGGTTCGGCAGGCACGGGCTGCCCGTTTCTGACGATGGCTTCCACGGTTTGATACATGGCTTTTAACCCTTGGATGGGGTAAACGAACCGGCGACGACCTGATCGCGCCACTCTGCTGGCGCTATCAAAAGTTGTGCTATCTTACCGCACTTCGGTTTAAAGCCAGCCAATGCCAGGGAATCGCCGTGATCGCCGAGTCTTACAATCCGCAACTCATTGAAGCGGAAGCACAACGCCATTGGGACGAGCAGCGCGCCTTCGTCGTGCGCGAGGAACCGGACCGCGAGAAATACTACTGTCTGTCGATGTTTCCCTATCCCAGCGGGCGGTTGCACATGGGCCACGTGCGCAACTATACCATCGGCGACGTGATCGCCCGCTACCAGCGCATGTTGGGCAAGAACGTGCTGCAGCCGATGGGCTGGGATGCCTTCGGTCTGCCAGCGGAAAATGCGGCCATGGCTTCCGGCGTCGCCCCGGCGCAATGGACCTTCGACAACATCGCCACCATGAAGCGGCAACTGCGGTCGCTGGGCTTCGCCGTGGACTGGGACCGCGAGGTGGCGACCTGCGCGCCGGAGTATTACCGCTGGAACCAGTGGCTGTTCCTGCGGATGCTGGAACGGGGCGTCGTGTATCTGAAGACCGGCGTGGTGAACTGGGATCCGGTGGACCAGACCGTGCTGGCCAACGAACAGGTGATCGACGGGCGCGGCTGGCGCACCGGCGCACTGGTCGAGAAGCGTGAAATTCCCATGTATTACATGGCGATCACCCGCTACGCCGAGGAGTTGCTGGCGGAACTCGACCATCTGCCCGGCTGGCCGGAGCAGGTCAAGTTGATGCAGAAGAACTGGATCGGCAAGAGCCACGGCGTGCGCATCGGCTTTCCCTACCAACTCCCCGCATCGGCGCGGTCGAACCACCCCGGCGCTTCGCGCCACCCCTCCTTAGTCAAGGAGGGGAGTTCTTCCGGAATCCTCTGGGTGTTCACCACTCGCGCCGACACCTTGCTGGGCGCGACCTACGTCGCGGTGGCCGCCGAGCACCCACTGGCCTTGCACGCCGCCAAGAGTAATCCGGCGCTGGCCGCCTTCATCGACGAATGCCGGCGCGGCGGCGTGACCGAGGCCGAACTGGCGACCCAGGAAAAAAAGGGGATGCCCACCGGCCTGACCGTCACTCACCCATTGACCGGCGAGCCACTGCCGCTGTGGGTGGCGAACTACGTGCTGATGGGTTATGGCGAGGGCGCGGTGATGGCGGTGCCGGCCCACGACGAACGCGATTTCGCGTTCGCCCACCAGTACGGCCTGCCCATCAAGCCGGTGATCCGTACCAGTGCCGGCGATACAACGCCCGCGCCGTGGCGCGACGCCTACGCCGATTACGGAGTGTGCATCAACTCCGGCAAGTACGATGGCCTGAATTTCGAGCAGGCGACGGACGCGATTGCCTCCGGCCTGAACAACCAGGGTCTGGGGGAGAAGAAAGTCACCTGGCGGCTGCGCGACTGGGGCATTTCCCGCCAGCGCTACTGGGGCACGCCGATTCCGATCATCCATTGCGCCGACTGCGGTGCGGTGCCGGTCCCGGACGAGCAATTGCCGGTGGTGCTGCCCGCCCATCTGGTGCCGGACGGTTCCGGCAACCCGCTCAACAAACAGGCCGAATTTCTCCACTGCGCCTGCCCGCAATGCGGAAAGCCGGCGCGGCGCGAGACCGACACCATGGACACCTTTGTGGATTCGTCCTGGTACTTTTTCCGCTACTGCGCGCCGGATGCGAACGCGATGGTGGATGCGCGGGCCCACTACTGGATGCCGGTGGATCAGTACGTCGGCGGCATCGAACACGCCATCCTGCACCTGCTGTATTCCCGGTTCTGGACCAAGGTCATGCGCGATCTCGGCCTGACCACGGTGAAGGAACCCTTCGCCAATCTGTTGACTCAGGGCATGGTGGTGGCGCCGACGTTCTACCGGGAAAGCGCGGACGGCCGCAAGCAGTGGCTCAATCCCGCCGAGGTGGCGGTGCAAACCGACGACAAGGGGCGGCCGGTCGCCGCGACGCTGCGCGGCGATGGTCGGTCGGTGACGATTGGCGCCATCGAGAAGATGGCCAAGTCCAAGAATAACGGCGTGGACCCGCAGACGCTGATCGAGCAGTACGGGGCTGATACCGCCCGGCTGTTCATGATGTTCGCCGCACCGCCCGACCAGGCGCTGGAATGGTCGGATTCCGGCGTGGCCGGCGCTTACCGGTTCCTGCGTCGGCTGTGGGTTTACGCCGCCGAGCATCAAGACGCGATCCGCGCCGCCGGCGAACCGGACCCTGCCGTGTTGTCGGAACCGCTGCGCGTCGTGCGCCGCGAGATTCACGAGGCGTTGCGGCAGGCGTTGTTCGACTTTGGCCGCCACCAGTTCAACACCGTGGTGTCCGGCGGCATGAAAATCCTGAACGCCCTGAGCCGGATCGAAGCCGGCGCAGACGCTCAGGCCGCCGCCGTGCGCCGTGAAGGATCGAGCATTCTGTTGCGGTTGCTATCGCCGATTGCCCCGCATATCACCCATGCGCTGTGGCGGGAACTGGGCCATGGCGAGGACGTTTTAAACGCGACCTGGCCGGAACCCGACGCGGCGGCGCTGGCGCGGTCGCTGGTGACGCTGGTGGTGCAGGTCAACGGCAAGCTGCGCGGCCAGATCGAGGTGCCGGTGGACGCCGATCGGGCCGCTATCGAGCAGGCCACCCAAGCCGAACCCAACGTCCAGCGCTTCGTCGAGGGCCGGCTGATCCGCAAGATCGTGATCGTGCCTGGCAAGCTGGTGAACGTGGTATGTTGAGCGGTCGAACCATACGCCCGATGGTGTCCAGTGGTGCAGGGCTGGCGTTGCTGCTGTTGGCTGGTTGCGGCTTCCAGTTGCGTGGTCAGGCGCAACTGCCGCCGGAACTGGCGGTAGTTTATGTACAAAGCCAGCAGCCCATCGGCGTGCCGCCCGGCATCCTGAGCCGGAGATTGTCACTGCTGCTGGCGAGCAACGGAGTAATCGTAACCCGCGACCCGGCCCAGGCAACCGCAACCATCACGATCCTGAACGAGGGCAGCGGCCGGCGCACGGTGGCCGCCGACCGTTTCGACATCAAGCGAGAATACTGGCTGGCGTATAGCGCCACCTACCAGGTCACGCTGGCCAGCGGCAAGACCCTGGTCGCGGCGGAAGGTCTCAGCACCAATCGCAGCCTGCTGTTCGACGAGAACCGCGTGCTCGGATTCGAAGCCGCGCAGGAGTCGCTGATGGACAGCATGGCCGACGATTTGGCCTGGCAAATCGTTCGCCGCTTGCAGGCCATCAAGTCTTGAGAGTTCGTCCTGACCAGCTCGCCGCGCATCTGCGCAAAACCCTGGCGTCGCTGTATCTGGTGTTCGGGGAAGAGCCGTTGCAGCTCCAGGAAGCCGCCGACGCCATTCGCACCGCCGCCCGCGAACGCGGCTGCGACGAGCGGGACTGCCTGACCGTGGAAACCGGGTTCGACTGGGCCGGGCTGCGGGAACGGGTGGCCAGTCGCTCGCTGTTCGCCAGCCGCCGGCTGTTGGAACTGCGGCTGGGCAACGCCAAACCGGGCGATGCCGGCGCGAAGGCTCTAGCCGACTGCGCGGCGCGACCAGCCGATGACACGGTGTTGCTGATTACCGCCGGCAAGCTGGACTGGCAAACTCAGAAAGGCCGCTGGTTCGCGGCGCTGGACGGCGCGGGTGTGGTGGTGCAGGCCGTGCCGGTCGAGCCCGGCCAACTGCCCGGCTGGATCGAACGCCGGTTGCGGAGTCGAGGTCTCAATCCTGCGCCGGATGCCGTGACCCTGCTTGCCGAACGGGTCGAGGGCAATCTGCTGGCCGCCGCCCAGGAAATCGAGAAGCTGGCATTGCTGGTTCCCGGGCGGGAATTGACCGTCGAAGCGGTCCTGAAGGCGGTGGGCGACAGCGCCCGTTACAGCATCTATGATTTTGTGGACGCCGCCCTGCTGGGCAAGCCCGGACGGGTGACCCGGATTCTGGAGATTCTGCGCGGCGAGGGCGTCGAACCGGTGCTGATCAACTGGGCGCTGCATCAGGAAATTCGCCGGTTGGCGGCGCTGGCGTTCGCCCGCGACCATGGTCAGGCGCTGGAGGCGGCGCTGGCCGAGCAGAAAGTCTGGGAAAAACGCAAGCCATTCATGCGGCAGGCCTTGCAACGGCTGATGCTGGACGATTGCCGGAAATTGCTGCGCGCCTGCGCCCAAACCGACCGGTTCATCAAGGGGGCCGAAGTGGGCTCTCCCTGGGATGCGCTGCTGGCGAATGGGTTGCGGCTGGCGGGTTTGGAATTGCTGGCGGTCGATTTCCAGAGGCACTGAGGCTACTGAAGGTATTGAGGCACTGAGGTACTGAGGCAATGAATAACGTGAATACGGCTGGCGCGGACGCTATCGTCCAGTACATGACCGAAATCGGCCAGCGTGCCCGCACCGCATCTCGAATCGTCGGTCGCGCTCAAACGCGGATCAAGGACGCCGCCCTGTTGGCTATCGCCGCCGCGCTGGAAGCAGACGAAGAACGGTTGATCACGGCCAATCGCCTGGATATGGACGCGGGCCGGGCCGCCGGACTGGACCCCGCACTGCTGGACCGGCTGGAACTTGCGGCCAAGGGTGTGCGGGCGATGGCGCAAGGCTTGCGGGAAGTCGCCGCCCAGTCTGATCCGGTGGGCGAAATCACCGACCTCAAATACCGGCCATCCGGGATTCAAGTCGGGCGGATGCGGGTGCCGCTGGGGGTGATCGGCATCATCTACGAGTCCCGGCCCAACGTGACTGCCGACGCCGCCGCGCTGTGCCTGAAGGCCGGCAACGCCGCCATCCTGCGCGGCGGCTCCGAGGCGCTGCATTCCAATCGCGCCATCGCCGCCTGCATTCAGCAGGGCCTGGCCGCCGCTGGCCTGCCCGCCGACGCGGTGCAGGTGATCGACACCGTCGACCGGGCCGCCGTCGGCGCGCTGATCACCATGGCGGAATACGTGGACGTGATCGTACCGCGCGGCGGCAAGGGCCTGATCGAGCGGATCAGCCGCGAGGCGCGGGTGCCGGTGATCAAGCATCTGGATGGCGTCTGCCACGTCTATATCGACGACCGCGCCGATCTCAACAAGGCGGTAACGGTGGCCTACAACGCTAAAACCCAGCGCTATGGCACCTGTAACACCATGGAAACTTTGCTGGTGGCGGAGGGTATCGCGGAACGAGTGCTGCCCGTGCTCGGTCGGATGTATCGGGACGCCGGGGTGGAACTGCGCGGTTGCGAGCGCGCCCGCGACCTGTTGCCCGGCGTCAAAACCGCGACCGAGGACGACTGGACCGCTGAATATCTGGCACCGATTCTGGCGGTGCGGGTGGTCGAGGACATGGACGAAGCGATGGATCACATCGCCAAGTACGGTTCCGCCCATACCGACGCCATCGTCACCGAGGACTACAGCCGGGCGCGGCGCTTCCTGCGCGAGGTGGATTCGAGTTCGGTGATGGTGAACGCCTCCACCCGCTTCGCCGACGGCGGCGAGTACGGGCTGGGCGCGGAAATCGGTATCAGCACCGATAAGCTGCACGCCCGTGGCCCGGTCGGGGTGGAAGGGCTGACGACCCAGAAATTCGTGGTGCTGGGCGATGGCCACATCCGCCGGTAGAGCCGTCGTGCGCGCGATTCGCGTCCGGTTCGGGCGGGGAATGGCCTGACGATCATGGCGCTCCATCCCATCGGCATCCTGGGCGGCACCTTCGACCCCATCCATTACGGCCATCTGCGTCCGGCCCTGGAATTGCTGGAAGCGCTGGGACTGGCGGAAATTCGGTTCGTGCCCTGCCGGATTCCGGCGCACCGTGGCGCTCCGCGGGTGACCGCCGACCAGCGGTTGACCTTGGTGCGGCTGGCCACGGCTGGCCAACCCGGCTTTGTAGCCGACGACCGCGAGTTGCGCCGGGATGGGCCATCCTACATGTTCGACACGCTCTGCTCGCTGCGCGAGGATTTCGGCGAGACACCCCTATGCCTGATCGTCGGCACCGACGCCTTCCGGGACTTGCATACCTGGCATCGGTGGCGGGAATTGACCGGACTGGCTCATATCGTGGTGATGCGGCGGCCGGGCGCTTTGCAACCCCTGCCGCCGGTGCTGGAGGAATTTATTGCTCCACGGGTGATCCACGATGCGTTCGCGCTGCGCCGGAACCCGGCCGGGGGTATTCTGTTTCAGCCCGTAACCCAGCTCAATATTTCCGCCACCCAAATCCGCGCCCTGCTGGCGCGTGGCCAGTCGCCCCGCTACCTGTTGCCCGACGCAGTGCTGGACTGCATGCACGACCGGGCGTTGTACCGGCCATTGTCCGCTAAAACTCCTGTCCCCGCTTGAGGAGGCAAACCCGAATCCATGCAACTCGAAGCCCTGCGGAAGATCGTCGTTGACGCTCTGGAAGAATTGAAGGCCCAGAATATCACCGTCCTGGACGTGCGCGGCATCGCCAGTTTCACCGATTTGATGGTGGTGGCCAGCGGTACCTCCACCCGTCAAGTCAAGGCGTTGGCTGACAAGGTGGTCGAAAAATGCCGGTTGGTCGGGGTTCGTCCGCTGGGCGTCGAGGGCGAGCAGGAAGCCGAATGGGTGCTGGTAGACCTGGGCGACATCGTGGTGCATGTCATGCTGCCCCAGACCCGCGATTTTTATAACCTGGAAAAGCTCTGGTCGGTAGACCATCGCGCCAGCATCCACCGTGGCGCGGGCGGCTGAAACCGGCCGGCGGCAACGATGAAGATTCATCTGCTCGCCGTCGGCGCCCGGATGCCGGACTGGGTCAAAACCGGTTACGCCGAATACGCCGGGCGAATGCCGCGCGAGTGCGCCCTGAACCTGGTCAAAATTCCCCCCAGTCCGCGCGGTCAGCATCCCGACATCGCGCGCATCGTCCGCGCTGAGGGCGAACGGCTGCTGGCGGCGGTTCCAGCGGGTTCGCGCCCGATCGCCCTGGATGAACGGGGCCAGGAATGGAGCACGGTGGAACTGGCCGGGCAGTTGGCCGGCTGGCTGTGCGAAGGGCGCGATGTCAGCCTGCTGGTCGGCGGGCCGGATGGGCTGGACGCCACTTGCCGGGATCGCGCCGAGCGGCTCTGGTCCCTGTCGCGGCTGACTCTGCCGCATCCGCTGGTCCGAGTGGTGGTCGCTGAACAGCTTTACCGGGCCTGGAGCCTGTTGCACAACCATCCCTATCACCGGGCCTGATATGTCCACTGCCTGTGTTTATCTTGCTTCCGCTTCCCCGCGCCGCCGCGAACTCCTGCGCCAGATCGGTGTGTCTTATCGCCTGTTGCGGGTGGAGATAGACGAAACGCCTCTGCTGGACGAAACACCCCGCGACTACGTCATCCGGCTGGCGCTGGCCAAGGCGCAAACTGGTTGCGCGGCGCTGGGCCGACGCAAGCCGGCTCCCGTACTGGGCGCGGATACGGCGGTGGTGGTGGACGGCATCATCCTCGGCAAGCCTCGCGACCGGGACGAAGGACTGGCGATGCTGGCGCTCCTGTCCGGCCGCGAGCATCAGGTTCTCAGCGCGGTGGCGCTGGCCACTCCGGCGCGGGATGCGGTCAAAATCCAGGAAAGCCGGGTCCGGCTCCGTGAGCTGGAACCGGCGGAGCGCGCGGCCTACTGGGACAGCGGCGAGCCCCGCGACAAGGCCGGCGGTTACGCGATTCAGGGCCGGGCGGCGGCATTCATCGCCGAATTGCACGGCAGTTATTCCGGCGTCATGGGTCTGCCGCTGTTCGAGACCACCGAACTCCTGCGGGCGTTTGGCATCCCCCTTTAACTCTTTCTGATAGACCGAGATCCCATGGCGACACGCGCCGAAGGCGGTACCGGCGACGAAATCCTGATCAACGTCACGCCCCGTGAAACCCGGGTCGCCGTGGTCGAAAATGGCGTCCTGCAGGAAATTCTGATCGAACGGGCCGGCAAGCGCGGCCTGGTCGGCAACATCTACAAAGGCCGGGTCGCCCGGGTGTTGCCCGGTATGGAAGCGGCGTTCGTGGACATTGGGCTGGAGCGCGCCGCGTTTTTGCATGTCTCCGATATTCGTCCCGAAGCGCCGTCCCTCGGCGAGGCAGCGACCAGTAGCGACCGGGCGGCGCTCGCCATCACCGATCTGGTGCGCGAAGGCCAGGAGCTGGTGGTGCAGGTGATCAAGGATCCTATCGGCACCAAGGGCGCGCGGCTGACCACCCACATTACCCTGCCGTCGCGGTTTCTGGTGTTCCTGGCCGATTCCGACGTAGCCGGGGTATCGGTCAAGATCGACAGTGAACGCGAGCGGCAGCGTCTCAAGGAGATGGTCAACACTTTTCGCACCGAATTTGGCGGCGGCTACATCGTTCGCACCGCGGCGGAAGGCGCGGAACCCTCGGCGTTGCTGGCCGACTTGCAATTCCTGCAACGGTTATGGGGTTCCATCCGGGAACGGGTCAAGGATATCTCTGGCGTCGGCGCCCTGTACGAGGATCTGCCGCTGGTGTTGCGGGTGTTGCGCGATTTTGTCGGCGACAGCGTGGAGAAGGTCCGCATCGATTCGCGTGAGACCTGCCAGCGGATGCTGGCTTTCGCCGAAAAGTTCGTGCCGGAAATGGTGACCCGGTTGGAGCACTATCCCGGCGAGCGGCCGATTTTCGAACTGTACGGTATCGAAGACGAGATCCAGCGGGCGCTGGGCAAAAAAGTGCTGCTCAAGTCCGGGGGCTATCTGGTCGTCGATCAAACCGAGGCGATGACGACGATCGATGTCAATACCGGCGCCTACGTCGGGCATCGCAATCTGGAAGAGACCATTTTCAAGACCAATCTGGAAGCGGCCGCCGCCATCGCCCGCCAGTTGCGGCTGCGCAATCTGGGCGGGATCATCATTCTCGATTTCATCGACATGGTGAGCGAGGAGCACCGGCAAGCCGTGTTAAAGGCGTTGGAAAAGCATTTGGAAAAGGATCGGGCCAAGAGCCACATTTCGCAGGTATCGCCCCTGGGGCTGGTGGAGATGACCCGCAAGCGCACCCGCGAGAGCCTGGAGCAGATTCTGTGCGAGCCGTGCCCGCTGTGCGACGGGCGTGGTTCGATCAAGACCGCTGAAACGGTATGCTACGAAATCTTCCGCGAACTGCTGCGCGAGGCCCGCCAGTATTCGCCGCGCCAGTTCGTGGTGCTGGCCGCACCGGACGTGGTGGACGCCATGCTGGATCAGGAGTCCACCAGCGTCGCGCAACTCGAAGCGTTCATCGGCATTCCCATCAAGTTCCAGACTGAGGCGCTTTATCCGCGCGAGCAGTATGACGTGGTGTTGATGTGAATCGCCGGTGGCTGGGCGCGGCCCGCTGTGTTTTTCGCTGGACCCGCTGGCTGGCGCTGGCGCTGCTGTTGCCGGTGTTGCTGGCGGCGGGGCTCGGACAGTGGTGGCTGCTGCCGCGCCTGAACGATCATCGTGAGGCGCTGGCGGTGGCGCTGAGCGATTACCTGCACACGCCAGCGCGGATCGAGGCCATCGCCGCCGGACGCGACGGCTGGCGGCTGGAATTGCGGCTGCAAGGAGTCAGTTTGCACGACCCGGCAACCGGTACGGCGCTGGTTCGCTTTAATCGGGCGGCGGCGACTCTGGACCTGTGGCGTTCGCTCTGGGGACGGCGGCCGGCGGTTGACCACGTCCGGCTGGAGGGGGTGAGCCTGACGCTGGAGCAGGGCGCCGACGGGATACCGCGATTGCGGGCCGAGGCGAACCCTGCCGAGACCGCGTCCGCATTGCCGGAAGTCATCCGCTGGCTGTTCGCCGTGGGCAAGCTGGATATTGTGGGCGACCGGCTAACCGTGCGCCGCCGCGATGGGGGGATGCTGAACATTCCGCATCCCTATTTTCAGGTCCGGGACGCCGAGTCCGGCCAGCGACTGGCGTTCAGCGCCGACCTGCCCACCGAACTGGGCGACCGGTTTCAGTTAAACGTCGAGCGCCCCCGCGCCAATCCGGAATCCTGGCGGGGGAGTTTTGCCTTGCGATCCGACCGGTCGCATCCCTTCGAGTGGAGCCAAAGCGGCGGCCAGTGGCAAGGGCGTATTCGAGACCTGCGCGTTCAGGATGTGGCGGCCTGGGTTCTGCCTTGGCTGGATGAGGCTGCCCGCCGCTGGCTCGCAGTGCTCGATCCCCGGGGCCAGTTGCTGGAACTCACCGTCCAGGCTGATTCCACCGGTTTCCACATCATGACCGCTCAATTCCATGAGGTTGCGTTCCAATCGGCCCACGGCCTGCCCGGATTGGACCATCTGACCGGAACCCTGGCGCTCACTCCCGAGCAGGGTCGGGTCGTGCTCGACAGCCGCAAGGTGCGGGTGGATGCGACCGGCCGGTTGCGTACGCCGGTCACGCTCGACACCTTGACCGGGACTGTGAACTGGACGCCCGAAGCGGATCGATTGCGGCTGGAAAGCGCCGGACTGGATTTCGCCAACGCCGATTTGAACGCGCGGGTTTGGGGCAGCGCGACCCTCCCCGCCGGCGGCGCGCCGCTGCTGGATTTGCACGGCCGCTATCGCGACGTGAAGATCGGCGCGGCGCGGCGCTATTTGCCGGTGGCGGCCATTCCACCCAAGGGGATCGCCTGGCTGGACCGGGCGCTGGTGGGCGGCCGTATTGTGGCGGGAGAAGGAACATTGCGCGGCCTGGTGACCGCGTTCCCCTTCGATCGCGGTCAAGGGTTGTTTGAAACCCGGTTTCAGATCGAAGGGACGGTGTTGGATTACGCGCCCGGCTGGCCGCGGCTGGAAGCAGCGCGTGGAACGGTGCAATTCCGCAATCGCGGTTTGCAGGTGGAGATCGATACGGGTCGCCTGCTCGACGCCGAAGTAGAGGGGGTGACCGCCCGGATCGACGATCTCGACGAGCCGGTGGTGGAGGTCAAGGGCCGAGCCAAGGGGCCGGGCGCCAGTCTGTGGCGCGCGTTCCAGGACAGTCCGGTCGGCCAGGACCTGGGTGAGGATGTGCCGGAGTTGCGGATCGGCGGCGCGACGACCCTGGACCTGGAACTGACTATTCCGGCCGACCCCCGGCCCAACCGGGCGCGGGGGCGGGTGCAACTGCTGGACAACCGCCTAGCGCTGCCTGATGGGAAGCTGGAATTGGATCGAATGCGCGGCGAACTGCGTTTTACCGAGGCTGGATTGGAAGCCAGGGGGCTGCAAGCCTCGCTGCGCGGCGAGCCGATCCAGCTCGATCTGGATTTAATCGGCCGCGAAGGTCGCCGCGATCTCCGGGCGCGGTTGCGGGGTCGTCTCGGGCCGCGCGCGCTGGTCGGGGAACCAGCCGCGAAGGTGCTGGAATATACGGTCAGCGGCAAGAGCCTATGGGACGCAGTATTGACAGTTCCCACTCATTACCGCGAGCGGCGGAACGATTCGCCTCTGTTTACGCTGGACTTGAACTCGGATCTGCGCGGCATGGCCGTGCGGTTGCCGGCGCCGCTGGGCAAGGCCGCCGGCGAATCCCGCCCGCTAAGAATCAGTCTGCATCCCCGTGAGCGCAACGGGCTGGATTTGATGCTGGACTATGGGGAGGGGGTGCGAGCGGCTTTGGGGCTGGTGGATTTTACGCGCGATCCTCGATTGACGCACGGCGAATTGCGCATCAACGCCGGTGCGGCGAAGGTGCCGGAAACGCCGGGGCTGACGGTCGTGGCCGACCTGCCCCGGTGGGAAATGCCCCGGTTTTCCGCCGAGCCGGAGGACGTTGCGGGTGCCTGGCGCGGCTTGCGTAGCGTCGATGCCCGGATCGGGGAATTGGCGCTGGGTCGTCAAAGAATTGCTGGCGTGACGTTGAACGCGGTGCGCCAGGACGACGAATGGCGGATCACTCTCGATGGCGAAATGCTGGCCGGGCGCGTGACCGTGCCGGACGAACCCAGCGCGGAGCGACCGATCAACGCGGCGTTGCAGCGCCTGCATCTGCGCCACCCAGCGGAATCCGCGCCCGCCGGTTCCCCGAATGCCGATGCCTGGGTCCCGGACCCGCGTCGGTTGCCGCCGCTGGTGCTGACCGTGCCCGATCTGCACTGGGATGGGGCGGAACTGGGTCGATTGCGGTTGGTCGCCATGCCACATCCCGGCGGAATCCGCCTGCGTGAATTCAAACTGGAGTCCGAGCGGCAACGTATCGACGCCACCGGCGACTGGTGGCAGACCGACGGCGGATCGAGGTCCCGCCTGCAAGCGACGTTGCACAGTCCGGCGCTGGGCGAAACTCTGGCAGCCCTCGGTTACGCGGGCGTCGGTATCGCCCGCGGCCAGACCGAGGCGGAACTGACGGCCGAATGGGCGGGCGCGCTGCCCGAATTCGCCCTGGAGCGGCTGGAAGGTACGCTGAAACTCCAGGTTGGCCCCGGTCAGTTGCTGGAGGTAGACCCGGGGATGGGACGCATAGTGGGTCTGTTCAACGTGCAAAATCTCCTGCGTCGTCTCACGCTCGACTTCAGCGATCTGGTGCAGCCCGGCATGAGTTTCGACCGGATCACCGGCGCGTTCACCTTCAGGGGGGGACAAGCCTACACTGACGATCTCACTATCGAAGCTCCGGCGGCGCGGATCGAGATCAGGGGTCGAACCCATCTGAAGGAACGCGATTACGACCAGCGCATCACGGTCGTTCCCCGGCTCGGCGGAGCGTTGCCGGTCGCGGGAGTGCTGGCCGGTGGGCCGGCGGTTGGCGCGGCGGTTTTACTGGCCGAACGACTGCTGCAAAAGGGGATCGAACAGGCGACTCAATACCATTATGCGCTGACCGGTTCCTGGGATCGGCCGGTGATGGAGTTGTTGAAAGAATCACCATCCGCGAACCCTGGGAAGGGGCCAACGGGCGATAGGTAAGCAAGGGGGTATTCGACATGTTGATCATCGCGGCGATTCAGATGGTGTCCGGTCCCGGCGTCGCTGAAAATCTGGCCGCCACGGCCGATCTGCTGGCCCAGGCCGCTGCCCGAGGCGCACGGCTGGCCGTGTTGCCAGAAAACTTCGCGCTCATGGGTCAGCGCGAAAGCGACAAACTGGCGGTGCGGGAAACCGAGGGTGATGGCCCGATTCAGGCATTTTTGGCCGAGCAGGCGGCCCGGCACCGGTTATGGCTGGTGGGCGGTACGATTCCGCTGCAAGCTCCTGGCGACGACCGTCGGGTGCGCGCCACCTGCCTGCTGTACGACGATCGGGGTCGGCGGGTGGCCCGCTACGACAAGATTCATCTCTTTGACGTGCAGGTCGTGGGCAGTACCGAGCAGTACGCCGAATCGGCCACCATCGCGCCGGGGAATCGTTACGTGGTCGCGGAGACGCCGCTGGGCCGGCTGGGGCTGGCGGTGTGCTACGACCTGCGCTTCCCGGAGCAGTTTCGCGCGCTGGTGGAGCAGGGGATGGAAATCCTGGCTCTGCCGGCGGCTTTCACCGCCGCGACCGGCCTGGCGCACTGGGAAACGCTACTGCGCGCCCGCGCCATCGAAAATCAGTGTTACGTGATCGCCTCGGCGCAGGGCGGCAAACACGCCAGCGGCCGGGAGACCTACGGCGACAGCCTGATCATCGACCCGTGGGGAGAGATTCTCGACCGATTGCCGCACGGGCCGGGGGTAGTGCTGGCCGAGTTCAACCGGGAGCGGCTGGAGAACGTCCGGCAACAATTTCCCGTCCTGCAACATCGGGTGCATTGCGAGATTTGAAAACCATGACCGCCGATACGCTTGCGCTGGCTTGCCAGCAGTTATTGGTTCCCGCTGGTCTGGGCGAGGACGATTTACACCGCGCCTTGTCGTGTCTGCTAGGCCACGCGGTGGACGGCGGCGATCTGTATTTTCAACTCCGCCGTGCTGAGTCGTGGTCGCTGGAGGATGGTCAGGTCAAAGACGCCAGCCACGCTATTCAGCAAGGCGTCGGCGTACGGGCGATCAGCGGCGAGAAGACCGGCTTTGCCTATTCCGACGAAATCGTGCTGCCAGCGCTGCTGGAAGCCGCGACCGCCGCCCGCGCCATCGCCCGGCATGGGGGAGACAGTCGGCTTCAGGTCTGGCAAGCCACGCAACGGCTGGCTCGGTATCAGCCGCTCGATCCGCTGGTAACGCTGTCGGCGGAAGCCAAGGTGCGATTGCTGGAACGGCTGGATGCCGAAGCCCGCCGGCAGGACCCGCGCGTTACTCAGGTCATGGTCAGTCTGGCCGCAACCCAGGACACGATGCTGGTGGCGGGCAGCGATGGCGCTCTGGCCGGTGACGTGCGGCCGCTGGCGCGGTTGAACGTGACGGTGATCGTCGAACACGCAGGTCGCCGCGAGCAGGGAAGCGCCGGCGGTGGTGGCCGGATCGGCTACGGCTGGTTCCTGGACGAGGATCGCGCTCTGGGTTATGCGCGGGAAGCGGTGCGGCTGGCCTTGGTCAATCTGGACGCGGTTCCCGCGCCGGCCGGGACGATGACCGTGGTGCTGGGGCCAGGTTGGCCGGGGATTTTGCTGCACGAAGCCATCGGCCACGGTCTGGAAGGCGATTTCAACCGCAAGGGTACTTCGGCCTTCAGCGGGCGGATCGGTGAGCGGGTGGCGACGCCGCTTTGCACAGTGGTGGACGATGGCACGCTGGCGGACCGGCGCGGTTCGCTGAACGTGGACGACGAGGGCACGCCGACTCAATGCACCACGCTGATCGAGCGCGGCGTGCTCAAAGGCTACTTGCAGGATAAATTGAACGCCCGACTGATGAACGTGGCGCCCACCGGCAACGGTCGGCGCGAGTCCTACGCTCATTTGCCGCTGCCGCGCATGACCAACACGTACCTGCTGGCGGGCGACCACGATCCGGCGGAAATCATCGCCTCAGTGGAGCGAGGGTTATACGCAGTCAACTTCGGCGGCGGTCAGGTGGACATCACCTCCGGCAAGTTCGTGTTTTCCGCCAGCGAGGCGTATCTCATTGAAAACGGCCGCGTAACCTGCCCGGTCAAGGGCGCGACCCTGATCGGCAACGGTCCGGATGTGCTCACCAAAGTCTCGATGGTGGGCAGTGACCTGCAACTCGACGCCGGCGTCGGCACTTGCGGCAAGGATGGCCAGAGCGTACCGGTCGGCGTCGGCCAGCCGACCCTCAAGGTCGAGGCGCTGACCGTCGGCGGGACACAAACCTGATACCTGATACCTGATACCTGATACCTGATACCTGATACCTGATACCTGATACCTGATACCTGATACCTGATACTCCGAAAATCGACATGTCCGAAGCCATCATCCACGCCACGGCGCCCCTGCCGGCGCGGGAACAGCTCGAAACTCTGGTTGCCGACATTCTGGCCGAGGCGCGCATCCAGGGCGCTACTTCGGCTGAAGCAGCAGTCAGTTTCAGCCGCGCCTTGTCCGTCACCGTCCGGCTGGGCGAGGTCGAGACGCTGGAGTATCACCGCCAGCGCGGCTTGGGGGTCACGGTCTACTTCGGTCAGACTCGCGGCTCGGCCAGCACCGCCGACTGGCGGCCGGAAGCGATCCGCGACACCGTGCGCAGCGCCTGCGCCATCGCCCGCCATACCGCTGCCGATCCCTGCGCCGGGCTGGCCGATCCCGACCGCTTGGCGCGGGAATTCCCCGATCTCGATCTCTATCATCCCTGGCCGCTGTCGGCGGAAGAGGGCATCGAACTGGCCCGCGAGTGCGAGGCGGCGGCGTTGACCCTGGACCCGCGCATCCGCAACTCGGAAGGGGGCAGCGTTTCCTCCCATGCCGGTCTGGTGATCTATGGCAATTCGCACGGCTTTTGCGGCGGCTATCCGACCACTCGCCATTCGTTAAACTGCTCGGTAATCGCCCAGGACGACGGCGGGATGCAGCGCAACCACTGGTACGCGGTGGCGCGCGACCGCAACGAACTGGAAACACCGGTCGCGGTCGGGCGGGAAGCCGCGCGGCGGGCGCTGCGCCGGCTGGGCAGCCGCCGCCTGGAAACGCGGCAGGTTCCCGTGCTGTTCGCCCCGGAACTGGCGCGCGGGCTGATCGGGCACTTCGTCGCGGCGATTCGCGGCGGGGCGTTGTACCGCAAGGCGTCGTTTTTGCTGGATCGGCTGGGTGCGCCGGTATTCCCGCCATTCGTGACGATCCGCGAGCGGCCGCATCTGCCCAGGGGGCTGGCCAGCGCCCCGTTCGACAGCGAAGGCGTGGCGACCGCCGATCGCGATCTAGTCGGCGAAGGCGTGTTGCAGGGCTACGTGCTGGATAGTTACTCGGCCCGCCGGCTGGGGATGGCGACCACCGGCAACGCCGGCGGCACGCACAATCTGATCGTTGAACCCGGTCCGTTCGGCCACGAGGAATTATTGCGGCAACTGGATACCGGACTATGGGTGACCGAGTTGCTGGGCCATGGCGTCAATCTGGTGACCGGCGATTATTCGCGCGGCGCAGCCGGCTTCTGGGTGGAAAAGGGCGAAATTCGGTTTCCCGTCCACGAAATCACTATCGCCGGCCATCTGGCCGATATGTTCCAAGGCATCGCGGTGGTGGGGAACGACGTGGATGCGCGCGGCGGCATTCGCTGTGGTTCGTTGCTGCTGGAACGGATGACGGTGGCGGGGGAGTGAATCAGCCTTCCCGCTTGCGCAGCAGGAAATAAAACCGTCCTCCATCCTCGCGCGCTTCCAGCAAGGCATGGCCTATCTGCTGGCTGAAGACCGTAAAATCCCGAACCGACTCGGGGTCGGTGGCGATGATCCGCAGCACCTGACCGCCACGCAGGCTGGCCAGCGCCTTTTTAGCCTTGAGAATCGGCAGGGGGCAGTTTAACCCGGAGGCATCGAGTTCGGCGTCAATGGCGATCATGGCATGGTGATCGTTGGGTGATTGCGGTTGAGTCTATCCGCTGGACCCCCTGGAACGGAAGTATCCCGACACCGATTACCATGGGATCAGTTCGCTCTCTGACCCTGAGGGATCACCTTTAGGTCGTCCCCAATAGAGGGGGCCGCGTTAGCCCATCTTCACGCCTTCCCTCTCGTTTTTGCCCGATTTTCCCCACCACCGACGGGGTAAGTCATTGAAATTGCG
>JBDHRD010000255.1:0-3383 GCA_039807425.1 Candidatus Contendibacter sp.
TTCAAGGAAAATTGCGCCTGGCAGTTGCTGACGCTGCTGGAAGCCGCCGATCCGGAGTTGCGGCTGAGCGACGAATTCCCGCTCTGGACGCTGCCGGCCGATACGATTCGGCTGCTGGCCCGGCGGCCGGGGCTGGTCGGCGAGGTGAGCGCCCGCCCAGCGCGTGGTACGAACATCAACCGCCGCTATGAAGCGTTGGAGGCCGACGAACAACGGCTGGCGCGGCGCTTGCGGAACGATCCGACCGTCGCTACAACGCCCGAATTCGTCCAGCTCGCGCCGGAACGACAGGCCCTGTTACTGGAACTTGCCCTGGACGAACGCCAGCACCGCCGCGCGGGCGGGTCCAGAAAAGCCGAGACGGTCGCGCCGCCCGATGAAGTCGCGCACCGGTTGCTGACCGCTCGCAACCGGTTGACGGTTCCCGCCGAGCCCGTCGTTGTCGAACCTTACGCCACCCGCCCGGAAACCGGTCACGCCTCGCGGCGGATTGGCATTGGCTTCGGCCAGCGGGACGGAACAGCATTTGTGGAGTTGAGCGCGCGGGCCAGCTACCACGATCTGCTGGAGTCGGACGCCGGCTACACGCCCGACGCCCAGATCGAATTATTGAACGTCGCGGTTCGCTGGTACGAGGATAGCGGCCGGCTGGCGCTCGACCGGCTGACCCTGCTCGACATCACCTCACTGCAACCGATCAACGCATTGACACCTCGCCCCGCCTGGCGAATTCACGCTGGCTGGGAACCGGTTTTCGGCTCGGATTGCCGCGGCTGTACCGCATTTAATCTGAGTGGCGGTCTGGGGCTGGCGGTGGAAACCCGCCGGCCCTGGCGGACGGTGTGGTTCGCTCTACCGGGGCTGGAACTCGACTACGGCGATGAATTCACCCGTGATCACCGGGCCGGACCGGCGCTGACGGTCGGGGCGTTGCTGCAACCGACACCGGGCTGGAAAATGCTGGCCAGCGCCGCTTGGCTGGATTACCGACTCGGCGAAACCGGCGCGGCGACGCGGGTGGTGCTCCAGCAGAATCTGGCGCTGGGAAACGACTGGTCGCTCCGGGCCGATTGGCGACACCAGGAGGGCGAACATGAGTTTGGCGTAGGATTGCAGATGCACTTCTGACCGACGTTCAGTGAGACTGAAAGTAGTGGCGGGGGAGGATTCCAGGGAAGAATGCCCTTAATAAATCCGCACGCCCGGCGCCGACGGGTAATGCTGATCATGCTGAACCGCGGCGTAACGTTGCCACAGCGCGAGGCCACCACCGATCAGCGCCGCCGCCAGCAGGATGGCGAAGGCGATCTTCCACCGGCTGTAGGGCCGTTCGCCCTGAACTTCCCCAGTGCGGCCATTGACCACGAAACGATAGATTTTGTCGCGGAAGCGGAACGCCGACAACCAGACCGGCAGCAGGATGTGCTTGAAGGAAATCTCACCGTAGCGGGTGTCGGCGGCGAGAATGCGCTGATGGTCGCCACCGATGTCGCGCTCGATGTCGCGGCGGATGGTGGTGGCCATGATTTCCCGGGCGCGCTCGAAGCCTTGCTCCAGGTCGACCTGATACATCTCGCTGCGGAAACCGCTCAAGTATTCTTCCTGGTACGGCGTCAGATTGGCCAGATCCCAGGGTTCCAGGCGCTCGGTCACATCCCGTGGCAACGAACGGCTCGCCAGCACCAGCACGTCGTCGAAAAAGCGCGCGACCGTGCCCACCGTCGGTGTCCAACGGGTTCTGGTCACAACGCGGACCCGCTCCACCTCCCGACCGTTCTCGATGGCGCGATAAACTTCCTGGACTTGGTAATCGTCGCCCCGCTCGCCTCGATAGGTCGTGGCAGTATCAGTATCATAGGTCCAGTATGGTACATACATGCCCGCCAGGGTAGCGTCGTTGCGGGCGTAATCCTGGAGTCCACCGGGTGCGAACCACAGCTTGCCGAGCCAGCGGCGAAACGCGGCGCGGGCCTGATCGCGCGGGATCTGGAACGGCAACAGGGCCTGAATCGGTAACTGGCGGTGCTGTTCGGTTTTTGCCACCGCCGGCGCGCCGCAGAACGGACATAACCCGGCGTGGGCGTTCGCGTCGAAACTGAATGATGCTCCGCAGGAATCGCAGTGGATGGCGACATGGTCACTGGCCGGGGCGGTGCTGGCCAGTTCGCGCAGCGTCCGCCGGAAATCCTGTTCCAGGATCGGGGCAACAACAGTGGCGATGCGATTCTCGTGGCCGCAGTGTGTACAGCGTAAGGTGTCGACGCCTGGCGCGTATTCGAGCGAAGCGCCGCACTGGGTGCAAGGAAAACGGCGGGGTTCCAGACTTGGCTCGGCCGTAGGGATTTCCGATTCCTGCTGCATGGCGAAAAGTTTCTCCAAAGCGGTCTTCCAGGAGTTTCACAGGTTGCGAGTCGCGTTTTTCCAACCTTCGGGCTGGACAGTTTACCTCTTCCTTACCCCGCGCTTCCCTGTTTTTGCCCCGTTTTTTCAGCCATCCATCAGAGCGCCATCAGTTCGACCAGAGAGAATGCAATACGGGTTAGGCAATACCGTTTCTCGATAGATTTTATTGGAACGTGTGATCCGTAGGATGCGGTGAGGAACGAACCGCATCAACGGCATCGTTGGTGATCGATGCGGTCCTCTTCGCTCACCGCATCCTACGGCTTCATTCCAGCCTACCCGGTAAAAGTCACCATCTACCGGGAATTGGTATAATTCACTTCATCTGTCGCGTGGCTCCCCCGACCAAACCGAATGGAATCACCGAAGAACTGACCTGATGGGGGAGGTCTTGGCCATTTTGGGCGGCGCGGCGCCAAGGGCGTTCTACTACGCCGGCCTGTGGTTCACCCTGCGGCGCTTGCCGGACCAGGCGCATCTGGCGCTAGATTACCAGGTCTTGGGGGTGGGTTTTTGCATGTTATTTGATTGGCGAATCTCGATACAACCGCTGGCTCGACGTGTTATATTGCAATGCAGCAAGCTAACAGTCGCCTTTGAACACAGCGGTTAATTTCGTTTTGGGCGGGTAACCTCCGATTCGGGCGATAACCGTATGCCAACCCTGAATGACAACCGGCCCGTCCCATGGGTCGCCGATTAGGAGTCAAACCCATGCGTATCGCCATGCTTTCCTCGGAATCCCTCCACTCCATTTCCGCTGGCGGCCTCGCCGTGCATGTCACGGAACTTGCCGCCGGTCTGCAACGCCGGGGGCACGACATGCACGTCATCACCCGGCGCAAGGAAGATCAGAATTACTATGATTGTATTGAGGGTGTGCACTACCACCGCGTCGATCATGGCCTGAGCGACAACGATGTCGAGTGCATGGATTTCATGTGCAAGGCCATGGCCCATCGTTTCCACGAAGTGACCTC
>JBDHRD010000256.1:0-3350 GCA_039807425.1 Candidatus Contendibacter sp.
TTTCGATCACCGACGGCCAGATCTTCCTGGAAACCGACCTGTTCAACGCTGGCATCCGGCCCGCCATCAATCCTGGCTTGTCCGTGTCCCGCGTCGGCGGCGCCGCCCAGACCAAGATCATCAAGAAGCTCGGCGGTGGCATCCGCCTGGCCCTGGCCCAGTACCGCGAACTGGCCGCCTTTGCCCAGTTTGCGTCCGATCTGGACGAGGCGACCCGCAAGCAGCTTGAACGCGGCCAGCGGGCGACCGAACTGATGAAGCAAAAGCAGTACTCACCGATGTCGGTGGCCGAGATGGGCATTTCGCTGTTCGCCGTGGATCGGGGCTACCTGGACGACGTGCCGCTCAACAAGATCGGCGACTTTGAAGCCGGGTTGCTGGCGTTCGCGCGAGCCAACCAAGCCGCCCTGGTCGACAAGATCAACGAGAAAGGCGACTACAACGATGAAATCGAAGCCGGCCTGAAGAGGGTCGTGGAAGATTTCAAGGCCAACTACGTCGGTTAAACGGGTGTCAGCATGGCCGGTGCCAAAGAGATACGAACTAAAATCAAGAGTATTAAAAATACTCAGAAGATCACCAAAGCCATGGAAATGGTGGCGGCGAGCAAAATGCGCAAGGCGCAGGATCGCATGCGGGCGGCCCGGCCTTACGCGACCAAGATTCGCAATGTCATCTCGCACTTGGCCCATGCCCATACCGAGTACCGCAGCCCGGGGCTGGTGGAGCGCGAGGTCAAGCGAGTCGGGCTGATCGTGGTGTCAACCGACCGTGGCCTGTGCGGAGGGCTGAATACCAACCTGTTCAAGGCAACCATCGGCGCCATGCAGCAATGGCGGGACCGGGGGGTCGAGATCGACGTCTGCACGATCGGCACCAAGGCGTTCCAGTTCTTCCGCCGGCTGAAAGGGAATATTGTCGCCCACGTTTCCCACTTGGGCGATTCTCCCCGTTTCGAGGATGTCCTCGGTCCGGTCAAGGTCATGGCCGATTCGTTCGCCGAAGGGCGAGTGGATGCGGTTTTCCTGGTGTACAACGAGTTCGTGAACACCATGAGTCAGAAGCCCAGGATCGAGCAACTGGTGCCTATCACTGCCGAGGTGAAGGAGACTGCTCCCACTCATCGCTGGGACTACATCTACGAACCCGATCCCAAGGAACTGATCGAGCTGCTGCTCCGGCGCTACAGCGAGTCCGTGGTGTATCAGGCGCTGGTGGAGAACGTTGCCTGCGAGATGGCCTCCCGCATGGTGGCCATGAAGAGCGCCTCCGACAATGCGGGCACCCTCATCGATGAGTTGCAACTGATCTACAACAAGGCCCGGCAGGCGTCGATTACCCAGGAACTGGCCGAGATCGTGGGTGGCGCCGCGGCGGTATAGGGTCGCAGCGAACACCCGTCCCCCCGGGACGGGCGCGCGGTGAAACAAGTTTAAGAGGAACCCAAAGAATGAGTTCTGGCAATATCGTGCAAATCATCGGCGCGGTGGTGGACGTCGAGTTCCCCCGCGGAGCGGTGCCCAAAATCTACGATGCGCTGCGCCTCGATGAAAACGGGCTGATCCTGGAAGTGCAGCAGCAACTGGGCGATGGAGTGGTCCGCACCATCGCCATGGGACCGTCGGAAGGTCTCAAGCGCAACATGGTCGTGTCGAATACCGGGGCACCGATTTCGGTGCCGGTGGGCAAGCCTACCCTGGGCCGGATCATGAACGTACTGGGAACACCGATCGATCACAAGGGGCCGGTCGAGACCGAAACCTATCGGGCGATCCACCAACCGGCGCCCAGCTATGAAGACCAGTCGGGCGCAACCGAGCTGCTGGAGACCGGCATCAAGGTGATCGACCTGCTTTGCCCGTTCGCCAAGGGCGGCAAGGTGGGGCTGTTCGGCGGCGCCGGCGTGGGCAAGACCGTCAACATGATGGAACTGATCCGCAACATCGCCATCGAGCACTCGGGTTACTCGGTGTTCGCCGGTGTAGGCGAGCGGACCCGCGAGGGTAACGACTTCTATCATGAAATGAAGGATTCGAACGTACTGGACAAGGTGGCCTTGGTCTATGGCCAAATGAACGAGCCGCCGGGCAACCGGCTGCGCGTGGCCCTGACCGGTCTGAGCATCGCCGAGAACTTCCGCGACGAAGGCCGCGACGTGCTGCTGTTCGTGGACAACATCTACCGCTACACCTTGGCCGGCACCGAGTGCTCGGCGCTGTTGGGCCGCATGCCCTCGGCGGTGGGCTATCAGCCGACCCTGGCCGAGGAAATGGGCGTGTTGCAGGAACGCATCACATCGACCAAGACCGGTTCGATCACGTCGATTCAAGCCGTATACGTGCCCGCCGACGACCTGACCGACCCGTCGCCGGCCACCACCTTCGCCCACCTGGACGCCACGGTGGTGTTGTCCCGCCAGATCGCCGAGCTGGGCATCTACCCGGCGGTGGATCCACTGGATTCCACCTCCCGGCAGTTGGATCCGCTGGTCGTGGGCCAGGATCACTACGACACCGCCCGGGCCGTACAGGGCACGTTGCAACGCTACAAGGAGTTGAAGGACATCATCGCCATTCTGGGTATGGACGAACTGTCCGACGAAGATAAACTGGTGGTGGCGCGGGCGCGCAAGATTCAGCGCTTCCTGTCGCAGCCGTTCTTCGTGGCCGAGGTGTTCACCGGTTCGCCCGGCAAGTACGTCGCGCTCAAGGACACCATCGCAGCGTTCAGGGGCATCGTCGCCGGCGAGTATGATCATCTGCCTGAGCAGGCGTTCTACATGGTTGGCTCGATTGATGAGGCCGTGGAAAAGGCCGCCAAGCTGTAATGGGGTAGCGGTCCGGGAGGGGCGTGACCTCCGGGACCGTGTTCCATTCGCAACCGACAAGGGGACGCACCATGGCCATGACACTGCACGTTGATATCGTCAGCGGGGAGAAGGAATTGTTTTCCGGACCCGCCGAGACGGTGATTGCGCCGGGTGAATTGGGCGAGTTGGGTATTTTGCCGCGCCATAGTCAGTTGTTAACACGACTGAAACCCGGTCAGGTTCGGGTTCGGCTGCTGGGCGGCGAGGAGCAAGTGTTTTACGTGTCGGGAGGATTGCTGGAAGTCCAGCCGCACGTGGTTACCATCCTGTCCGACACGGCGGAGCGCGCCAAGGATCTGGATGAGGTTGCGGCGCAGGCCGCCAAGCAGCGCGCCGAGCAGGTGATCGCCGACAGCCGGAGCGAGTTCGAATACGCCCGGGCCAAGGCCGAACTGGCCGAGGCGGTCGCACAGTTGCGGACCATCGAGCAATTGCGCAAGGGGCGCAAATCGGCTTAATCAGGCTAACAATAATAATAATC
>JBDHRD010000257.1:0-3318 GCA_039807425.1 Candidatus Contendibacter sp.
TGGGTCATTCGCCGGCCCGAGGAATTTTTCTATCTGATCTGGGGCTGCGTCGGGCTGACCATTTTCCTGTTCCTGCGACTCAAACAGTCGCGGTTCGGGCGGGCGCTCAATTACCTGCGCGAGGACGAAGTGGCGGCGGAGGGCAGCGGCATCAATACCGATGATTACAAGCTGGCGGCGTTCGGGCTGGGCGCGGCCTGGGCCGGGATGGCCGGTACGCTCTTCGCCGCCAAGATGACCATCATCTCGCCGGAATCCTTCAGCTTCTGGGAGTCGGTGATGCTGTTCATGATCGTGATTCTCGGCGGGGCGGGGAGCATTGCCGGCGTATTGCTGGCGGCGGTCCTGGTGATCGGCTTGCAGGAGTTGTTCCGCGAGTTCGCCAGCGCCCGGATGCTGGTGTTCGGGCTGGTGATGATGGTGATGATGGTGATCCGCCCGCAGGGTCTGCTGCCAGCGCGGGGCCGGCGCTTTTCGCTCGCCGCGCTGCCCAGGGAAACGGGCCAGTGAACGCGGCATTTCCCAGTAATCGATCCCCCCGAGGCGATGGGGTAGCCGGCGGCGAGGTACCGATCGTCGTGAATGCGGTCGCGGTGACGGTCGAAATAGTCGTGAATCTGCTCCAGCCGGGTACGGGTAGCGGCGGGCAACTCGCTTTGTTCGGCCAAGTGTTGCAGCCAGCGGATTACCCCGGTCCCCATGCCACTCAACAGTCCCAAGATACGAGCACCGATCCTTCGGCAGTCCCAGCCGCGCATCCAACGGCGCCGCCGCAATCCGCTGGCCTTCCCGCGTGCCGTAGATCACCCGCTTCAAGAGGAAGTCCCCAAAAATCGACTGATACGGCCGGCTATGGGGCTCCGGCAACCGCCGCACCACTTGTCCGTCGGCCAGCTTCAGGGTTGCACCGCAGTTACCCTCACCGGCCAAGACAAAATATGGCCCTTGCAGCTCATGACCCAGCCGCAGCAGATACTGCCACAGCCCCCGTTCCAGTTCATGCGCTGGCAACCCGTCCCGCGCGGCGTCGGTCACCAATCCCGTCAGCTCCGCCAAGCGCGCGGCGACGTCCAACGGCTGACCTTCCACAGTCAACGGCACCGTCCTCGGCATCGGCGGGTTCCTCGGGTGAATGAGTTCGTAACCTTCATCCTACCTGCATCGACTTCTGGCAGACAGGGGGAACCTACCCCCATCCGGGCCGACATCGCTACCCCCGCGTTCGACTGGTTACGCCCTTTTCCCATACTGCTCTATGAGAGCAGTATGGCCTATCCGCCCTGAGCTTTGGAGTGACGGTCATTTATCGTCGTAGTGATAGAAGCTCGCCCTGAGCTGGGAAGCATTCGGGTCCTCTTTCGGAAACGGGACCGGACCGCCGCTCAGATGCTCCGGAAACGGCGTTTCTAACAGTTTAATGCGCCCAAACTGGGTCAAAGCGGTTTCAGCTCCGAAATGATAATAAGCCAACACTTCGCTCCGCGGCTCGGATGTCCGAATCCACATCTCATCGCTAGAATGGGGTGAGAGCACATCGAGCCGGAACGAGTGCACGCCGCGATACGTTGATCCGATGAGCGGGATGTATCGCGGGTTACCGTCGCTTCCGGGAACTGCCGCCACGAGTAACGCCGAATCGGCCTGATACGCGATCATCACCGAAACCATACGGTCGCCGACCCGAACGGAGCCGAGCGTCACTTGCTCGCGCTCGGCAACGACAGCCTGTGCCTCCAAGCGCGGTTCGGACCACAGAACAAGCAGAACAAGCCCCAGCGCAGCGAAGACTCCGATTCTTTTCATTGTGTTTGCTCGCATTACCACCTCCTCGCCACACCGGTCCTTGGAATGACGCGCATCGTTCCGGATTTCCAATCGACAGATTCCTTCCAGTTCCACCACATGTACTGGGACCGCATGCCGCTCAAGCGGAACGCCGGGTGGCTTGCAAACCGCCCGAAGGATTGCCTGCTCATATTGTTGTACATCCAGAAATCCATTGTCGCGGTCTTGGCCACGCAATCGATCTGGTCGGCAGTCGAGTAGAGATTGAACGAACCGATCGAGCAGGTGTAGAGATCCCTGGTCTGGATTTCGGGCTGGGTGCCCGGAAGCACGACATCGGCGGCCTTACTGCCGACATAGACGACAAATGCGTTCTGGCAGGTCTGCGGGTCCGTTCCCGGAGGGCTCGGGACGAAGTCGCGATAGGCGCCTGGCTTGGGCGCATCGGTCATGGTCGGCCTCCAGGTCGGATTCGTCGTGTAGCTGCCGCTCCAGGTGGAGCAGTTCATTTGGAGGTGATTCTTGGTGCGCGCGACGGCATCGATCACCGGCCTCCATCCACGCACAATGCTCGTGTAATTATCGCCTTCCGGCATGATCCAAAGCCGCTCTCTTGAAAGAGGAGAGAAAAATTCGTCCAGAATATCGCCGATAGTTGTCATGTCGAGTCCTCCTTGGTAGCAAGAAACGGGCGTAACCAGTCGAGTGCGGGGTAGCGCGTCGGGGTCGGAAGAAGGGTGGGCGCCTTGCCCGGTTGGTCCAGGCAGGGGTAGATGGTTGTCACCAAACGAACGATCACCCGAGGAACCCACCGATGACGATGATGTGGCCATTGCCGGCGCAAGGCAAGGGGTTGGAGGTGGCGGCGCGTTTGGCGGAACTGACCGGGGTGGTGGAGGCGGCGGCCCGCGATGGCCTGCCGGCGCATGAACTGGAGCGGGGGCTGTGGCAGTACCTGCTGCGGCTGGGTCACGGCTTGCAGGCCGAGTATTTTGCCTTGGCGGGCGACGGCGACGGCGGCGCGACGCTGACCTTGGCCGACGGGCGGGTGGTCAAGCGCTTGCCCGAACCCCATCGCCGGCCGTATCGGTCAATCTTCGGCGACTTCACGCTGGAGCGGGTGGTGTATGGCACGCGGGAAGGCCAGCGGATCGAGGCCGTTCCCCTGGATGCCCGGTTGGGGTTGCCGGACGACCAGTGTTCTTATGTCTTGCAGGGCTGGAATCAGGCGCTGGTGGTGGAGAATCCCTACGCCCAGGTCGATGCGGTGCTCGAGCGCCTCCTGGGGTTGCAGCAGTCGGTGGCCAGCCTGGAGACGATGACCCGGACCCTGGCCGGGGCGGTGGCCGGCTACGAAGCTGCGCGGCCGCCGGCGGCGCCCGCGACGGGCGCGCCGATCGTGGTGTTGAGCGCCGACGGCAAAGGCGGGCCATTACGCAAGCCAGCCGATGCTCCAGCCATCGCCGCCCACGATCACGCCCGCGGGCCGAAGCCCGACCGCAAGAAAATGGCGGTGCTGGGCGCGGCGTATCA
>JBDHRD010000258.1:0-3289 GCA_039807425.1 Candidatus Contendibacter sp.
TTCGCCTGCGGCGTCACCCTGATCACCACCTCCAACATCGAGCCGGACGGCCTGTACAAGGACGGTTTGCAACGCGCCCGCTTCCTGCCGGCCATTGACTTGCTCAAGCAGAATGTGGATGTGCTGAATGTGGACGGCGGCGTGGATTACCGGCTGCGCTACCTGGAAAAAGCCGAAATTTACCATTATCCGCTGGATGACAAGGCCGAGCGGATTCTGGAAGACGCTTTCACCCACATCGCGCCAGAGCCGGGCCATCGTGGCGGCGAGGTGGAAATCGAGGGCCGGTTTATTCCCACCCTGCGCGAGGCGGACGGTATCGTCTGGTTCAACTTCCGGGCGATCTGCGACGGGCCGCGCGGCACTGCCGACTACATCGAAGTCGCCCGCTGTTATCACACCGTGCTGATCTCCAACGTACCGGTCATGGACTGGCAGATGGAGAATCAGGCGCGGCGCTTCATCAACCTGGTGGACGAGTTTTACGACCGGGGCGTCAAACTGTTCCTGTCCGCCGCCGCGCCGGTGCTGGAGCTTTACACCGGCGAGAAGCTGAAATTTGAGTTCCAGCGTACCATCAGCCGCTTGCAGGAAATGCAGTCGCACGAGTATCTGGAACGGCCGCACTTACCGTAGGTTTTACCCCACCACCCGCACCGGCGCACCGGCCAGAAATCCCTGAACGTTCTCTACCAGTTGCCCCACCAGGCGCTGGCGCGATTCACGGCTGCCCCAGGCGCAGTGCGGAGTGACGATCAGGTTGGGGATGTCGGGCGCCAGCAGCGGATTGCCGTTCACCGGTGGCTCCAGGCTCAGCACGTCTACCCCGGCTCCACCCAGCGCACCTTGGCGCAGCGCATCGGCCAGCAGCGCCTCGTCCACCAGCCCGCCCCGGGCGGTGTTGATCAGAATCGCGTCGCGCTGCATTAGCGCCAGTTCCCATGCCCCGATCAATCCCCGCGTCGCCGGCGTCAGCGGGCAATGCAGGCTCAACACATCCACCTGTGGCAGCAGCGCCGGCAGAGGCGTCCGCTCCGCCAGAGCCTCCACCGTGCCGGGCCGTTGGGCGATCAGCACCCGCATGCCAAACGCCTCGGCCACCCGCGCCACGCCACGGCCCAGTTCACCGTAGCCGACGATGCCCAGGGTTTTGCCGGCTAGCTCGCGGATCGGGAAATCCAGCAGGCAGAATTGACTGGCCTGTTGCCAGCGGCCGTCGCGCACCGCCTGCTGGTAATCCGGCCAGCGGGTATAGAGTCCCAGCAGGAGTGCGAACACATGCTGGACCACTGCCTGGGTGACATGGCCCCGGCAGTTGCAGACGGTGACGCCTCGCGCCGCCGCCGCTTCCAGATCTACGTTGTTGACACCGGTGGCGGCGACGATGATCAGCTTCAGACGCGGCGCCTGCTGGATCGCGGCGGCATCCAGCATCACCTTGTTGCTGATCACGACTTCGGCTGCTTCGATCCGCGCAACGACCTCGGCGGAAGCGGTGGCCGAGTAATAGCGCAGGTCGGGCAGGATGCGCTCCAGGCCGCTGAAATCGAGATCGTGGTGATCCAGCGAATCCCGGTCGAGAAAGACACTCAGCATGACGAGGGAACCTCCACTAAGGTCGGTTGAACCACTTGGCTGGAAATGACTTTATTTTCCAATACAAAAACTGCCGAATATCCGCGACAGTAAATCCTCCGACGTAAACTCGCCGGTAATCTCCGCCAGCGCATTCTGCGCCTGGCGCAGTTCCTCGGCGACCAGTTCGCCGGCGCGGACGACTTCCAGTTGATGCGCCGCCCGTTCCAGCGCCGCCGTCGCCCGTTCCAGCGCGTCCAGATGGCGGCGGCGGGCCATGAAGACACCTTCCTCGCCGCCGTGGTAGCCCATGCAGGCTTTCAGATGCTTGCGCAGCAGTTCCAGTCCTGCCTCGGTCTTGGCCGACAGCAGAATTTCGGTTCCCCACGCGCCTTCCCGAACGATGGGCGACCGGCCGCTTAAATCAATCTTGTTGTAGAGCACCGTCACCGGAGTATCCAGCGGCAACCGTTCCCGCAAGCCGCGCTCCTCGCCATGCAAACCCAGGCAGTCGTCCACCACCATCAGAATCCGGTCGGCGGCTTGGATCTCGGCCCAGGCGCGGCGGATACCCTCCCGCTCGACCGGATCCTCGCTGTCGCGCAAGCCGGCGGTGTCGATGACGTGCAGCGGCATCCCGTCGATGCTGATGTGTTCGCGCAGCACGTCGCGCGTCGTGCCGGGAATCGCGGTGACGATGGCCGCCTCGCGTCCGGCCAGATGGTTGAGCAGACTGGATTTGCCGGCGTTCGGGCGACCCGCGATCACCACGGTCATGCCGTCGCGCAACAGCCGTCCCTGACCGGCGGCGTCTTGCAGGGTGCGCAACCGTTCCCGCAGTTCCCGCAATCGGTCGGCAATGACGCTGTCGGCGAGAAAATCGATCTCTTCTTCCGGGAAATCCATCGCCGCCTCGACGTACATCCGCAGTTCGATCAGACCCTCGACCAGGGCGTGAACCTGCCGGGAAAACTCACCTTGCAGCGAGCGCAGGGCGGCGCGGGCAGCGGCGACGGTATCGCTGGCGATCAAATCGGCGATTGCCTCGGCCTGGGCCAGATCGAGCTTGTCGTTGAGAAAGGCGTGTTCGGAGAATTCGCCGGGACGGGCGGGCCGCGCGCCCAGTTCGCAGACCCGCGCCAGCAGCAGATCCATGACCACCGGCCCGCCATGGCCTTGCAGTTCCAGCACATCCTCACCGGTGAAGGAATGGGGTGCGGGGAAATAGAGCGCGATACCCTCGTCGATCACCGCGCCATCGCCGGCGCGGAAGCGGCGCAAGGCAGCCTGACGGGGGGCGGGAGGCGCGCCGCACACGGCTTCGGCAATGGCGGCGCTACGAGGACCGGACACGCGAATCACCCCGATGCCCCCCCGTCCTGGCGGGGTGGCGATGGCGGCGATGGTGTCGGTCATGCCACCTGACGCTCCCTCCCCCTGGTGGGGGAGGGCTGGGGTAGGGGAGTATGCGGTTGCGACGCCATCACTTCTTGTGCTTGCCGGGATTCTTCGGCTCGGGCAACGCCTTTTTGGCCCAGCTGGTCAACAGTTTTTTAGCCCGCTCGCCGAAGCCCGGCCCCGAACCCGCCTTGGCCTTGAGCGCCGCCGCGTCGGCCCCGGACTCTACCCGCTTGGTAATCACCCACTGCTGGGCGATGGACAGGATGTTGTTCACCACCCAGTACAGCACCAGGCCGGCCGGGAACCACAGGAA
>JBDHRD010000036.1:0-20654 GCA_039807425.1 Candidatus Contendibacter sp.
GCCTCGCGTTTCCAACTGGCCACCTGATGCGGATGCACCTCGTAAGTCCCCGCGATCTCGTTGACCGTCTGGCGGCCAGCCAGCGCTTCCAGCGCCACTTTCGCCTTGAACTCCGCGCTGAATACTTTCCTCTGCATCGCTCGTCTCCGCGTGGTCATGCAGTCTTACTCGTGCAGAGTACTACCTTAATTAGCTGTCCAAAATTTGGGGACCATTATACTCCTTATCAGTAAATGCGGTATTATGAATACATAAGTCACATTTATCACGACCCCGAACCAATGACCGGGCGCCAAGGGGGAAAACCGTGAATTCCAAAGAATGGCGGGATAGTTTTCTACGCGAGCGCGGATTATCGGCGCCAGACGGACGACCGTTGTATGCCTATCGGTGTAGCGATGCAGAATACGAGATTGCCCGAAAACGGGTGCGTGGCCTGATTCCCTATAGCAAACAGTTTCATGAAATAAGGAACTCCATTCTGTCCGTCTTGTTCTGTCTGTTCGCCGCTGAAGCTTGGCGGCGCCACCATGTCGCTGGCCCCTGGAAGTGGCAAACCGTGCTGCGAGAAGCGGACGCCGCCAAGGTGGACCGTAATACATTAACTGATTGGGTTGCGCAGGGATTGAAGTACTGGGGTCGCAAGCCCATCGTCAACGCGCAAGGACGTCAGTTTTTACTGACCATCGCCTGTGAAGGCGGACTGCCCTTCAATCTTCTACACCACGAAGGCAGTGGCTTGCGCCGTTATTTTCACGCTTTGCTTGAAGAATTGCCGCGCTACGACAAAGTATCGGTCGAATTGGGGCGCGAACTGGCCGAGCGCCTGCGGGACCGTTTGCCTTCCAGCCTGCGCCAGGAAGTCGTTTACCAACTCAGCGGCAACCTCATCGTCACCATCTGGGACTTGCAAGCCCAGGTTATGGGCAGTAGCGATCCCATCCTCGCCCTTGACCAGTTGAAGCCCGACTGGCGCGACGCTTTGCCGCTGAGCCTTGGCGATTCCATCGCCGAGGCGCTGCTGCGCAATCTGGTTGAGGATGCGGCAGATCTGCGTCGCCAACCGCTAACGTCGCTACGCTGGCAGTGTGGCTTGGAACGGGAAGCCAACGGTGACTGGCAACTCACGCGGCGGCTGATCTTGCCAGGATCGTGCCGGGGCGAACAGCTTGCCGGCTGGATTGGGCTCGGGGTGGATCGCATGCCCAGTCGTTTTCGGTTGTTGCATGAGGGCCGCGAAGGATTAGCGCCGGTGGCGCTGATCACTCAGATTCGCGGCGCTGGCGCTAGCGCGATTTATCGCATCGAACAATCAGGGCAAGCGCCATGTATCCGGGGTCTGGTCGCCATGGTGGGGCAACGCCTGCAATTGGCCGCGCCACAAACCTATCCAGTAGCCGCTATCGGCGATGAACCGCTGAGCGATTATCTGCCGTGGGCTTTCCGCGACGAAGACGCCAATCCGCGCCCTTTCCTGGGCCAAGGATATTTACGCACTCAGGCCAGCAGCCTGCTTATCGCGGTTCCGACCGATCACCAGGTTATCGCCGTTGGGCAAGGCGCGGTGGAATCCCTGGGATTGCTGGCGGGGGTAAATCGCGCTTTGTACCGCATTAAAGGCGCTGCCGATGTCGTCTCGCCCGATAGCGAGCACTGCTGCTTTTTCTGCGCGGCGAGTGACGAACCGATTGAAACGCTACGCCTTGCCGGTCCGACCTTTCCGCAAGCCTTGAATGAGCGTCCGGTATTTCGGGGAATGCCATGGCTGGAAAAACGCCTGCCGCATGGAAATCCTGAACGGGTCAACACGCTGGAATGGCGCCCGGCGGATGGCGGCGATGCCAACTGGTGTCCGATGACGATAGCCTGTGTTGGGAATGTTTGGGTTCGCTGGATCGAAAACGGGATTTTACGGTTCCGGGCGCGGGCCGCGATCATACCGACATCCGCTAGCGTCGTGATCACGACCGGGCAGGTGATGCTTGCCGGGCTGGCTGGCGTAAAGGTGCGCATCAGTCCGCTGGCGTCCGCCAGTATCGCGGTCATACCGACTCCGGATGGCGCGGTACTCAATGGCCAAGTCACGCAGGGCGCCGGTCCGGAACGGTTTAACATCGTTCTCGACTGGCCTGGCGGTCGTACCCTGGACCTGGAACTACCGTTTCCGGTGCAGGGCGCGCTCTTTAGCCGAGGTGGGGCGAGCTTGCCGCCAAGGGCGGTGATTTCCCTGGGGCGACTGGGGGCGGTGCGCGCCGTGGCCCAAGCGCCTGACGGCGGCGGCGGTTTCCGGCTGGAGGGCGAGTTGCGGGCGGAGGACCTTGATCAGGACCTGCAACGGTTGCTCTGGCTGAACGAACCATTACGCCTGACCGGTAACGGACGTTGCGAGTTGGAATTGCACACCCTGCAAGACGCCATGACTCGTCTGTTTTCAGCAACTGCTTCACTGGATGCTCAAGTGCGGCTGAGCATCATCGGTCAGGGGAGTCGAACCTTGGCGACAATCATGATCGCCCGTTTCGATCTCGTCCTGACGCGGGACTTTGAACACGGCTGGGTGCGGCTTGGCAATCAGCCGGAACCGGGTTGCGCCCAGCGGTTGATTATCACGATGTTGCCGCTGTGGGAGCCGGAGAAGGAGCCGGTGACCCTAGTTCGCCGCGACGATGAAGCGGCTTGGGAGATGCCGCCTGACCTTGAAGCCGGGCCATGGCTGATATTGGGTCGCGATGGGGATTGGTTACGGGCGCGGCCCCTACTGTGGACGATACCGGCCAGTTCGTTACCCGATTCCGATTTGACCGAAGCGGTAGCCACTGAATCAGAACAGGACGGTCACACCGCAATCCCCGGCTTGATCGAAACCATCCGCAGTTCAGAAGCGGCGCGCGGCGAGCACTTTAAAACCCTGCTGGCAGCCATGGCCGAACAACCGCGACATCCTGACTGGCCGCGACTGTTCCGTATTCTGGATCTGACGCAGGAATTACCAGCGGCCGCACTCGATTTATGCCGTTATCTGGGAGAAACGCCTGCGGCGGCCATAATGGCGCTGCTATTAGCCGATGATTCGGAATTTGAGCGAACCTGGTCGCTGGCGGAACAACTCCCATTCGATTGGCGGCTGGCGCCAATCACGCTATGGCTCAAGTTAACCCGGCTGCGCTTCAATGATCTTCGCGTCGCGCTTGACGGCACTGAACTGGGCGAAAAATTCGTTCGCGAATGCTTTGACGCTTTCCGTCAACGCCTGGCGGCGCGCGGCGAAAGTTGGGAAACCCTCGGTGAATGGTTGCAAAAAGACTTGTTCCCGAACACGCCGCCGATGGGCCGCTCTATCCTCACGATGGCCAGAACAACTTCCAACATGCTTGATTATGCACTGGAAGCTGCACGGCAAGATCTCATCAAAGCCCACGCCAGCGAGCAATGGCCCATTCTGCCTCTGATCATCGAACAGGCCGTCGCCATGCCGCTTCCCCAGCTATGGCAGTTCCAACATGAAGAGAACCATTATCGCCCCGTATTGTACGCCCCTTTTCTGACCGCAAAATTTGCGCTCCGTAACCACAGCTATTCCAAGGCATTGCTCTTCGAGCTATACCAAGCGCGAGATTTTGACCCGAGATGGTTTGACACAGCTTACGCCATTACCCTGTGTCTGGGCTTGGCCAAATGAAAAAGATCAACCGGGAACTGACTGCATGACCGCGCCGACTCCTTTCTTTACCTCCCTCGCCGATCAACTCAATCGCCGCGCCAGCCGCGCCGTGCTAAGTCAACTTGGTTTCCGCAACGATCCACTACGGAATCATCTGCGGAACTGGTTTGAACGAATGGCGGGTTCAGAGGGGTCCTTTCTGGCTGATCCGGTGTTCGAGGCTACTTTTGGCTGGATGCCAGCGGAAACCACGCTCGGCGCTTTGGCGGGAACGCTGCTGCATCCCGATCTGATCCACGCGCTCGGCAACCCACCTGCGGAATTCGCCGGGGAATACGCCTTTCCTGCAGACCAGCAACCTTACCAACACCAGATTGAAGCCTGTGAAACGCTACTGGCCGAGGGACCGCTACGTTCGGTGCTGGTGACTAGCGGCACCGGTTCCGGCAAAACCGAATGTTTTCTGTGGCCGATTCTGCACGATCTGGCCACCGAAGCCGCCCGCTCGCCAATCCCGCTCACCGGCGTCCGGGCGTTGTTCCTTTACCCGCTCAACGCGCTGATTAAAAGCCAGCGGGATCGCCTGGTGGCTTGGTCGGAACCGTTCAAAGGGCGCATCCGCTTCTGCTTGTACAACGGCAACACGCCCTACCAGTCGCCCCCAAGATGCGATCAACCGTATGCCAGCGAGGTTTTGGGTCGCGATGTATTGCGCGCCGACCCGCCGCCGATTCTGGTCACCAACGCCACCATGCTCGAATACCTGCTGGTGCGAGCCGACGACCGGCCGATTCTCGATGCTTCTCAAGGGCGGTTGCGCTGGATCGTGCTTGACGAAGCGCATACCTACATGGGTTCGCAAGCCGCTGAAATCGCCCTGCTATTGCGGCGGGTGCTGCATGGCTTCGGTTGCCGCGCCGAAGACGTTCACTTCGTCGCCACTTCCGCGACGTTTGCCAGTGGTGAAGACAGCCAGCGCCAATTACAGGAGTTTTTAGCCCAGGTCGCCGGCGTGCCCTCCGAGCGGGTACGGGTGATCGTCGGCAACCGCCGGACGCCGCCACTCGATCCCAAAATGGCGGCGGTGGCTCGTCCGCTGCCAGTGCCGGCGGCGCTGCGCGCAATGACCCGGGAAGGTCTTTACGACGCTCTGGCGACGAACCCATCGGTGCGCGCCGTCCGACAACGGATTACCGAAGGTGCGGCGCGGTTGTCGCAACTGGCGGAAATCCTCTTTGGACAGAGCGATGAGATCACGCGCCGCAATACGCTGGAACTGCTCGATCTCGCCACTGGCGCGCACAATGTCGCCGGCGAACCCTTTCTGCCGTTGCGCGGCCATTTTCTCGAACGGGCGCAAACCGGTCTTTGGGTCTGCGCCAATTCCGCCTGTCCCGGTCGAAAGAACACGCCGCTTGACCACGCGCGCTGGCCGTTTGGCCCGGTGTTTCTGGAGCGGCGCACTCATTGCCCGGTTTGCAGCATCCCTGTTTTTGAATTGGTGCAATGCGGCGAATGTGGAGCGGAATATCTAGCGGCGCGGGAAAAGAATGATGTTGATGCCTCCTGGCTCCTGCCCCGGCCTTCTCCCGTCGACGAGGATGAGTTTCAGCAAGAATTGGAACCACCGGAGACCGAGGAAGATGAGGACAACGAACCCGTGGCCGACCCCCGGCAAGGATTGCCACGATTGTTGACTGAACCCGGACAGAGCCATCTGTCCGGCTGGCTTTCAAAGGAAAATCGCTTCGATTGCGCCACTGAATCCGGCGTGCGGGTGCATGTCCGCGGGCCGGAAGAGGATGGCCGCCCGCACTGCCCGGTGTGTGGCGAACGGGAAAAATCCCCGATGAGCTTGTTCAAACCGGCCCGGCTTGGCGCTCCGTTCCTGCTCGGTGTGGCTATACCTACTTTGCTGGCCCACATGCAGCCCTTTGGGAAGAGCGACGCACCGCTACCGCTCGATGGACGGCGACTGATCACCTTCAGCGACAGCCGACAAGGCACCGCCCGTTTCGCGGCTAAAGCACAGCAGGAAGCAGAGCGGAATTATGTACGCAGTTTGTTGTATCACCACGTTGCCGCAGCAGTTCCCGCCCGGAATGAAGAGAAGATTGAAGAGCTGCGCCAAAGAATCGTGCAATTTGAACGGTTGGTGAACACCGACCCCAGTCTCTCATCGGTTCTTGGCAAGGATATTCAGGAGAAACGCGCCAAGTTGGCTGAACTCGACGCACCGCCGCTCGGTCGGCTGGGGTGGAATGAGGCAGTTCAGCGGTTGTTGGCGGAACCCGGCTTTGAACGCTGGATGCTGGCGGGTTTGAAAGAGCAAACCGGCGGCGAACTGAGTGACGGCGAATTGGCTCACCTCTGCCTGTTGCGGGAATTCTTCCGCCGCTCGAAACGTCAAAACTCGCTGGAAACGCTCGGTTTATTGCGGTTGCGTTATCCCGCGCTGGCTAACGTCAAAGCGGCTCCTGCTGTCTGGCAACAAAGAAATTTCAGCCTTGACGACTGGCGTGATTTCCTGGGCGTGGCGCTGGATCATTACGTCCGGGCGATTTCCGCCGTGGAAGTCACTCGCCAGCAACTCCGCTGGTTCGGTTTTCCAGGGCGGGGGCGCTACCTGATCGGTCCGGACGAATCTGGCAAAACCCGGCAACAAGCGTCCTGGCCGCAAGCCCGGGGCGGTTCATTACGCAACCGCTTGGTGATTTTACTCGCCCATGCCTTGCAACTCGATGCCAAGACCCCACAAGGCGCCAGCCTGATCAATGAATTGCTGGTATCGGCTTGGCAGACATTGGGTAACGCCGGCCTGTTGCAACGCTTTGAGGAAGGCTACCGCCTGCGCCTGTCGCAAACCGCCGAGATTGCCGAGGTTCGCCAAGCCTGGCTTTGCCCCATCACCCGCCGGCTGCTGCCCCTCGCTTTCCGTGGCCTCAGTCCCTACATGCCGACTGGCACCAACCAAGATTTGGCGCAATGCCTACCGGTTGAGATGCCGCGCTTACCCAACGCCTTCTGGCATAACGCCGATCCTGAAGACATTAACCACTGGCTGGAAAACGACGAACGCATTCTGCGCTTGCGCGAATTGGGCGCCTGGCCAGAATTGAGCGACCGCATCGCCAGTCACGCCCGTTTTTTTCGCGTCAAGGAGCATTCGGCGCAGATTTCCGCCCCGAAGCTGGAACAGCGGGAAAAGCTGTTCAAGGAAGGTAAGCTGAACGTTTTGAGCTGCTCCACCACCATGGAAATGGGCGTGGACATCGGCCATCTTTCGGCGGTGGCAATGAACAACGTACCGCCGCATCCAGCCAACTTTTTGCAACGCGCCGGCCGCGCCGGGCGTCGGCGGGAAACCGCCGCCGCCAGTTTCACCCTGTGCAAGGCTTCCCCCCATGGGGACGCTGTATTTCGTAATCCGCTCTGGCCGTTCATCACCCCGCTGGCCGCGCCGCACGTGTCCCTGCAAAGCGAGCGCATCGTCAGCCGGCATATCCATGCGCTGGCGCTGGCCGCGTTTCTCGGTCGCCACAGCCAGAATTTGCACCGCCTGACCGCGCGCTGGTTTTTCGAGACGACCACGCCTGATGTCACGGCGCCCCATGCGCGATTTGTCGAATGGTGCCGAAGCGATGCGACCCAGGACGCTCATTTGATGCACGGCATTGGTCAACTGGTGCGCCGAAGCAGTCTCGAAGGTCTTGAATCATCAACATTGCTGAGCGTCATCGCCGATGCGCTTGAACAAACCGCCGCGCATTGGCAGGAAGAGATGGACGCCTTGCGCGATGAATTGGCTTTGGTGCGGGATCGTCCAGGCATTCAAGAGAAAAGTCCCGCCGAACGCGCCCTAGAGATTCAATGCCAGCGCATCGAAGATGAATACCTGCTCAGCGAACTGGCCAACCGGGGTTTTCTGCCCGGCCACGGTTTTCCCATCAACGTGGTCTCTCTGCGCACGACTACCGCCAAAGAACTTGAAGCACGGCGGAATCGCTCGCGGGAGGCGGCGCGGGAAGATAACCGGATGCGGCGTCACGAATCGCCTTCCCGCGATCTGGCCATTGCGTTGCGTGACTACGCGCCTGGGGCCGATACCGTGCTGGATGGCCGGGTTTATCGCAGCAGCGGCATTACCTTGAACTGGCACATCCCGGCCGATCAGGACGGACCACCGGAAATTCAGGCTATCCGGTGGGTTTGGCGCTGCGGCTCCTGCGGCGGCAGCGGCGTTCGCCCCACCAGACCGGAACGCTGTCCGCATTGTGGCAATGCCGGCAATAAACTCACCCGCTACGAATATTTACAGCCGGCCGGCTTCGCGGTGGACATCCGCTACGAACCTCACAACGATGTCAGCACGCCGCAATATATTTCAGTACGCGATCCGCTGATTTCGTTGGAAGGCGCGGCGTGGGTCTGGTTGCCAACGCCGGCGCTAGGTCGCTATCGCTACAGCACTCAGGGCCACTTGTTCCACCGCTCCGATGGTCTGCATGGCGAGGGTTACGCCATTTGCCTGCGCTGCGGCAAAGCCGATTCCATGCCTGATCTTGAGAGCCTGAAACTGCACAAGCGCCTACTCGGTGGACGGGATCACGACCGTGAAACCGAATGTCCCGGCAATCACGAAGACTGGGCGATTAAACAGGGCGTCCTGCTCGGCATCGCTGAAAGCACCGATATTCTCGAATTGCAGTTGCGCGAGCCGCGCAACGACACCCCGCTTGACCGGATCACGGCGTATTCGCTTGGCATCGCCCTGCGTCGTGCGTTGACCAACAAGCTGGGTATCGAGGAGCAGGAAATCGGTTGCACCGTTGCTCAAAACCTGGATGCAGCGGGACAGCCGGCGTACTCGATTTATCTGTATGACACCGCGACCGGCGGCGCGGGTTATGTGACCGCCGCCGCGCCGTGGCTGCCTGGGCTGTTCAAGCAGGCGCGCGATATTCTCCAGTGCGCCCGTGGGTGCGACGGAGCCTGCCACGGCTGTTTGCTCAGCTACGACACGCAGTTTCATCTTGACGATCTCGACCGCTACCGGGCGCTGGCACTGCTGGATAGCAGCTTTCTCGCCAGTCTGGAACTACCGCCCGAATTACGGGTATTCGGTACAGCCACCCAACTCGAACTGGAGCCAACCGTGCTGGCTCTGCGCCGTGAATTCCAGCACGGCGCGATGAGCGAATTGCGGCTATTCCTGGGCGGCGCGGCGGAACAATGGGAACCATTGGCGTGGCGATTACGGGATGAGTTGTTGAGAGCCAGCGCCAGCGGTGCGCAGATCGTATTAATTGCGCCGCGCCATTGTCTTGACCGATTGCCGGCGCCACTGGCCGACGAACTGGCCGCTCTCCTGCGCTTCGTCGGTGCGCAACTGCGCGTCGCCCTGGATCAGCCGACCGTGGGAACCTCGTCGCTGCCGCTTGCGATTGAACTGAGCGGTAAAAACAACTGCGTGCGCTGGGCCGCCAGTGATTCGAGCGCGCTGGCGCCAGGGCCGAACTGGGGCAACAGCTTTCAACAAGCCCGTTTTCCGCGCTTGAGCAGCATGGATCAACTCTCGCCACTGCCGAACGATTGGCCGGTGTGCGCACCCGAAGCATTGCGGCGTCCACCTGCCGACCTGTTGCATGAACTGGCGATCACCACCGAGTTGAACGGCGCCAGCAACGGCTTCGGAAACCGCGCTTGGACTCTGATCAGCCAGTGTGTCCGGGAATTTGCCCGCCGGTTGGCGGCCAAAACGCCACTGGCGGAAATTGCATACAACGACCGCTATCTACGGTCGCCGCTGATGTTGCTGTTGCTGCGCGACTGGCTCGAAACCCTGAGTGGCCGACAACCCGACACTCGGATTCTTATCGCTACGGCAACGCTGGAAACTCGCGATACCGGCGAACCGCGCCTGCTATACCACGACTGGCGCGATGGGGACGACCGCCGCGCCGTGTTTGAGGCCTTGTTGAACCCACTGGGCGCTGCCACATTCTCAGAAGCAGCGGCGCATTGCCTGCCCCATGCGCGGGAATTGCGTTTGGGCTGGATTGACGGCGCTTGCTGGCGAATGCGCCTCGACCAGGGCTTGGGCTACTGGCGAACGGTATCAGGCGTCCGTGCGACCTATTCTTTCGATGCCGCGCCAGAACGACAGGCATCCCGTCTGGAAAATCATGCGGTCCAAGTCACGGGCATGGACCTGCGGTATCCGACCTTTTGGTATCTGGGCGAGGTTCGCACCTAAATCCCCGTAGCTCATCCTGCTGCTGTTTTGACTGTAACGGATATTTCCCGTGACTCCAAAATCCATCACCCACGTCAAGGCCAGTCCGGTCGCGCTGGCCACCGACGCCAGCAGCGAGGATGCGTTCGTCGCCATCATCGGCGCATGCCTGCATCACGCCGAGGCCAACCGACCCGCCGTGCTGGACGGGCAAATGGAGGGCGTCCATCAGATCCGGGTGGCGTTTCGCCGGCTGCGGTCCGGCCTCAAGATTTTTCGTCCGTTGATTCCCCGCGAGGCCAGCACCGCGCGGGTCGAGGATATTCGCTGGCTGAACGGCTTCCTGGGGCTGGCCCGCGACTGGGATGTTTTTCTGGAGGAAGGGATGGCGCCGATGCTGGCCCACTTCCCGCGCAAACGGGGCCTGTCCCTGTTCCGAACCAGGGCCGAGAACCTCCGCCAGACTCACCAGCGGACCCTGCGCGAGGCGCTGGCCGATCCCCGCTATCGGCAGTTGATGCAAGAATTCACCGACTGGCTGGACAACCGCGCCTGGCGGGATGGCCTGGACGACGAGCAGCGGGAACGGCTGGCGCAACCGGCGATGAATTTCGCCACATCCCTGCTCGGGCGCGACCACCGGCGGGTCGAGAAACAAGGTGAAGCGTTCGCCGAGCTTTCCACCGCGGAACGGCACAAGCTGCGGATCCGCATCAAGGAACTGCGCTACGGGCTGGATTTTTTCGCCAGCCTGTACCCCGCACCAGCGGCCAAGGCCTATCTGAACGCGTTGGCCCGATTGCAAGACAGTCTGGGCATCATGAACGACATCGCGGTGGCGCGCCGCCTGCTGGATGAAGCGCGGCTGCGGACTGTTTCCGCTGCCCGTCAGGTGATCGAGGGTTGGTACGGCTGCCGACTGAGCGTTCAGGAACAGGCCTTCCCCGCGTTCTGGCAGTGTTTCATGGCTTGCGGTCGGCCCTGGAAGGACTGACCGGCAATCGCTGGCGCGGGCGACTAAACTTTATATCATTCCATTGCGGAAAACCGCGATCCCCCCACAGGACGCTTCGTTGCATCCTTCCCCATCCTTCAGGAGAACCGCATGAGCGATCCGAGCCTGACTCAACAGTTGACTGAATTGATCGCCGCGAAACCGATCACCCCCGTCGACCTGGAACACGCGGCATTACTGACCCTGGACGCGATAGCCAACGCGCTGGCGGGACGAGCGAGCGAGCCCGGCGTGATTCTGCTGCGCTGGGCCGAGGCGGTCGGGCCGACCGACGCCGCGCGCCGCGCCTTCCTGCTGGGCGCACTAACCCATATTCTGGAAACCGACGATCTGCACCGGGCTTCCGTAGTTCATCCCGGTTGCGTCGTGGTGCCAGCAGCCTGGGCGGTGGCGGCCCGGGAGGGTATTCGCGGCCATGCCATGCTGCGGGCGGTGCTGTGGGGTTTCGAGGCGGCGACCCGGGTGGGGATGGCGGTTGGGCCGTCTCACTACCGCCTGTGGCACAACACCGCCACCTGCGGCCCCTATGGCTCGGCCATGGCGACGGCGGCGCTGCTGCACCTCGACCCGCCGGCGACGATTCATGCCTTGGGCAACGCCGGCGCTCAGTCATCCGGGCTGTGGCAATTCCTGGAAGCCGGCACGATGACCAAGCATCTCCACGCCGGGCGGGCGGCGGAAGCCGGCGTCCTGGCGGCTGATCTGGCGCGTTATGGCTTCACCGGCCCACCGACGATGCTGGAAGGGGCAAAGGGCTGGTTCGCCGCCACCTGTCCGGATCCCGATCCCGATGCGATCACCCGCGACCCGGATGGTCCCTGGCAACTGCTGCTGACCTCGGTCAAACCCTGGCCGTCCTGCCGCCACACCCATCCGGCCATCGACGCCGCCCAGGAACTACGCCGGCTGGTGGTGGCGGGTACGATCCAGCAGATCGAGGTGGAGACCTATCCAGCAGCGGTGGACGTGTGCGACCGCCCCTTGCCACAGAGCGACTACGAGGCCAAGTTCTCCCTGCAACATTGCGTGGCGGCGGCGTTGAGTCGGGAAACCGTGGATTTCGCTGCGTTCGCCGAGCCGGCGCGACAGGAACTGGCGGAATTACGGGAGCAAGTAACGGTGCGGACCGCTGAACCCTATGCCTCGGTCTATCCCCAAGCCTGGGGCAGCGCGGTGACGATCACGGTGCGCGGCGGCGAACGCTTGACGGTGCGGCGGACGCACGCCAAGGGAGATCCCGAGGCGCCACTGACGCCAATCGAACTCATTGCCAAGGCGCGGATACTGATGCTGCACGGCGGGGTAGACAAGCCGGATCGGCTGATTGATGCGATCCTCGCCCTGTCCGATGATGAGATGCTGCCAGAATTGCCTTAAAAGTCATCACAATTCCGCGATGCACAAAAATTTTTGGCGGTAACTGGTTCTTTTTTTAAAGAAAATGTTGTTTTTTGCCAAAAAACAACGAAAATTAGTTTTTTTGCTCTAAATTTTTTGTTAGGATAGTCCCCGCGTAGCAGGCGTTTCTTCTCCTCTGTCTGCTGCGCATCCTCCTTTGGTGGTTTTTGGCCGGGCATTTTCGCCCGGCCTTTTTTCTTTCAGGCCCCGGAGGCGGGCGCTACGCCCCGATGCCGCAGCAATACCAGCGACCGGCCTTGCACCGGATAAGGATCCTCGGAAGGGTGTTGAAAACCCTCGGTCGGCCGACCCTGGGACAGCGCGGTATCCACCAACACCTCGAACGGTATTCCGTCGGACAGCGCCGGCAGCACGAACGGGATTTCCTCGTGATGGGCGTTGCACAGCAGCAGAAAGTCGTTGTCCTGCAACGCGTGGCCGCGCTCGTCGCACTCCTGGAGGCCGCCCCCCGGCAGATACAGCCCCAGACAGCGGGCGTAGTCGTGGGTCCATTCCTCGTCGTTGATTTCCCGCCCGTCGGGATTGAACCAAAGAATATCGCGGACACCGTCACCGTGGATTCCCCGGAAGAAACGTTGGTGGCGGAAAGTCGGATGCTGTTTTCGGATCTGGATCAGGCGCCGGGTGAAAGCCAGCAGTTCCCGATTTTCGCGCAACCAGGCGATATCCCAGTCGAACCAACTGATTTCGTTGTCCTGGCAATAGGCGTTGTTGTTGCCGCGCTGGGTGCGGCCGACCTCGTCGCCGGCCAGCAGCATCGGCACGCCCTGGGACAGCAGCAGCGTCGCCAGTAGATTGCGTCGCTGGTGCAGGCGCAGCGCGAGAATCTCCGGCTCCTCGGTATCGCCCTCCGCGCCGCAGTTCCAACTGTGGTTGTGCGGATCACCATCCTGGTTGTCTTCTCCATTGGCCTCGTTGTGACGCTCGTTGTAACTGACCAGATCGTAGAGGGTGAAACCATCGTGGGCGGTGATGAAGTTGATGCTGGCGCGGGGCTGGCGGCCGTTGTGTTCGTACAGATCGGCGGAACCGGTCAGCCGGTAGGCCAGTTCACCGATCAAACCACCTTCGCCGCGCCAGTAGTCGCGCACCACGTCGCGATACTTGCCATTCCACTCGCTCCAGTTCACTGGGAACTGGCCCACCTGATAGCCGCCTTCCCCCGTATCCCACGGTTCGGCGATCAATTTCACCCGTGCCAGCACCGGGTCCTGCTGGACGACGTCCATGAACGTACCGGCCTGATTCACCTGGCCGTGCGTTTCCCGCGCCAAGGTGGCGGCCAGATCGAAGCGGAACCCGTCCACACGCATCTCCTGCACCCAGTAGCGCAGACTGTCCATGACCAGTTGCAGCACGCGCGGGTGCGCGGTGTTCAAGGTATTGCCGCAACCGGTGTAATCCATGTTATAGCGCGGATGCTCCGGGGACAGTCGGTAGTAGACCGCGTTGTCGATGCCGCGAAAACACAGGGTCGGACCGAGATGGTTGCCCTCGGCGGTGTGGTTGTAAACCACGTCGAGAATCACCTCGATGTCGGCCGAGTGCAGACTCTTGACCATGCTTTTGAATTCGCTCACCGGATGATCGGTGGCCGCGTAGCGCGGGTCGGGGGCGAAATAGCCGATGGGGCTGTAACCCCAGTAATTGCGCAGGCCCCGGTCGAGCAGGTGGCGCTCGTCCACGAAATAGTGAATCGGCAGCAATTCCACCGCTGTCACCCCGAGCGCCTTCAGATAATCAATCACCGGCCCGCAGGCCAAGCCCGCGTAGGTGCCGCGCAAATGGGATGGCACGTCGGGATGGCGCATGGTGAACCCGCGCACATGTAGTTCGTAGATCAGCGTATCGCGCCAAGGCGTGTGCGGTGGCCGGTCGTCGCCCCAGAAAAAAGCGGCGTCCACCACCTGACTCTTGGGCATCCCCGGCGCGCTGTTGCGGGTGTTGAAGCTGAAATCCTCGTTGCGCCCGCCGATCCGATAGCCGAACTGGGCGTCGCTCCATTGCAGCTGACCGACGATATTGTTCGCGTAGGGATCGAGCAACAACTTGTGAGCGTTGAAGCGATGGCCTGCATCCGGCTGGTAGGGGCCACGAACTCGATAGCCGTACAGCAAACCGGGGCGGGCTTCCGGCAGGTAACCGTGCCAGACGCCGCCGGCTCGCTCGCGCAGCGGGATTTGCGCCACCTCCTGCTTGCCCTTGGCGTCGAACAGGCACAACACCACCTGTTCGGCGTGTTGCGAAAACAGGGCGAAGTTGACGCCCTCTCCATCCCAGGTCGCGCCCAGGGGATAGGGCCGGCCCGGCCAAACGGTCATGGTGGATTTCATCGTCGGCGCCCTGTCGAAAAAGGCGTCGAGCGCCAGGTTCTAGCCCGACGCTCGACGCCTGGACCGATTACTCGCTAAACGCCCGTAAAGTCGTGGTGACCTGGCCCGGCCCCACGGCCGTAATGCCGCCGGCGGTGACGGTATAACGGCGCCGGTCGAGTTCGGGATCGTGACCGATGCGCGCGCCCGCCTCGATGACGTTGTAGTTGCCGATGATGGCCCGCCGCAACCGGGCGCCGCGTTTAATGTGGACGTAGTCCTGAATGATGCAATCCTCGATCTCCACGTCGTCCTCGATGATCACTTCGCGGCGAATGATGGAATTGCTGATCGACGCCCCCTGCACCAGCGAACCGGCGGCGACCACGCTGTTGTGCAGCTTGGCGTCCAGCATGCGCGCGACCGGTCCCTGATAGTTGCTGGAAAAAATCCGCCACTGCGGGTTGAATACATCGAAGCGCGGCGGCCAGGCCAGCAGGTCCTGATGCGCTTCGAAATAGGCGTCCAGCGTACCGACATCGCGCCAGTAGGCCGGTTCTTCGTAAGACTTCGTTCCTGGCACCTTGTTGCTGGCGAAATCGTAAGCGAACAGCCGGTGGGTCTCCTTCAATTTTGGCAGCACGTTCTGGCCAAAGTCGTGTTCGCCGCGCGCGTTGGCTTCCTTGAGCGCATCCACGAGCACCTTGGTGTTGAACAGATAATTGCCCATCGAAGCATAGGCGCGGGTCGGATCGCTGGGCATCGGCGCCGGATCGGCCGGCTTCTCCTGGAACTCGTTCACCCGGCCAGCATGGTCGGCGGCGATGACGCCGAACCCCCTGGCGTCCGCCAGAGGCACCGGCAAGGCCGCCACCGTGACGTCGGCTTCGCGCTCGCGGTGGAAATCCACCATCTGGTGGAGATCCATCCGGTAGACGTGATCGGCGCCGAACACCAGCACCAGATCCGGATCGTGCAACTGGATTAAATTCAGATTTTGATACACGGCATCGGCGGTCCCCATGAACCAGTCGCCACCGCGCATCATCTGCGGCGGCACCACCGTCACGAACTCTTCGTTGCGCATCGGCGACACCACCCAGGCTTTGCGGACGTGTTCGATCAGCGACTGGGATTTGTATTGCACCAGCAGATAAATGGACTGAATCCGGGAGTTGAGCAGGTTGCTCAACACGAAGTCCACGATCCGGTAACGACTGCCGAAGGGCAGGGAGGGTTTGGAATTTTGAGACGTCAGGGGGCTCAGGCGCGACCCCTCGCCGCCCGCCATCACGAACGCCAGAATTTTCGGTTGTTTCATCGCGGCACATCCTTCGTTGGTAGTGATCACAAATCGCACGAACCCCGACGGGATGATGGCCCATTCGGGGCGGTTTTCCAATTCGCAGCAGGTCTTTTTCTCAGCCCTCGAACGTATCGAAATCGCGCTCCGTATGCAGGCCGCTACGAATGCGGAACACGTGCGCCGGCATCCGGTGCGGATTCAGCTCCACGTAGTTGCGCGGCCCGTTCCACAGGTAGTGAGCCCCCGTCAACAGGTCGTGGACCTGGAACGGCTGGTGGGGATCGACGCCCAGGATCGCCAGATCCAACTGGGTAAAACCCGCCTGGGTGTAGTTCGGATCCAGGTTCACCACCACCAGGATCACGTTGGCGCGGTTGGCGGTCGCCTTGCTGTAGCAGAGAATCTGCTCGTTATCGACGGCATGGACGCACAGGTTGGCGTTCGACTGCAAGGCCGGATTGCGTTTGCGGATGCGGTTCACCAAAGCGATGAAGTCGCGCAGGCTGTTGGGACCATCCAAGTCCTGGAAACCGCGATAGCGGAGCTGGTATTTCTCGGAATCGAGATATTCCTCGCTGCCGTGCTTGACCGCGACGTGTTCCATCATTTCGTAGGCTGGGCCGTAGAGGCCGTAGTTGGCGGTCATGGTCGCCGCCATCACCAGCCGGGACAGGAACATCGACTTGCCGCCGAATTGCAGCGCCTCGGTCAAAATGTCCGGGGTATTGGGCCAGAAGTTGGGCCGGAAGTAGTCATGGCCCGGCCCCTGACAGACCTCGGCGAGATATTCGGCCAGCTCCCACTTGGCGTTGCGCCAAGCGTAATAGGTGTAGGACTGGGTGTAGCCCAGCTTGGCCAGCCGGTGCATCACCTTGGGCCGGGTGAACGCCTCGGCCAGGAAGATGGCGTTCGGCGTGGTCTTCTTGATCTCGCCGATCAGCCATTCCCACATCGCGAACGGCTTGGTGTGGGGGTTGTCCACCCGGAAGATGCGCACGCCCTGGGCGATCCAGAACTCGAAGATGCTCTTGATCTCGTCCCACAGCGCCCGCCAGTCGCCGGTCTCGAAATTGAACGGATAGATGTCCTGATACTTCTTGGGCGGATTCTCGGCGTACTGCACCGTGCCGTCCGGCCGCCAGCGGAACCAGTCGGGATGCTGCTTGACGTAGGGATGATCCGGCGCGCATTGCAGGGCGATGTCCAGGGCGATGTCGATGCCGTGTTCCTTCGCTTTTCGCACCAGTTGGCGAAAATCCTCCAGCGTGCCCAATTCCGGCAGGATGGACTTGTGCCCGCCCTCGGCCGCACCGATGGCCCACGGGCTGCCCACATCGTCGGGACCGGGCGTGAGCGTGTTGTTCTTGCCCTTGCGGTTGACCCGGCCGACGGGATGGATCGGCGGGAAATACAGCACGTCGAAGCCCATGGCGGCAATACGCGGCAGCCAGGCCTCGCAATCCTTGAACGTGCCGTGCCGGCCCGGAACCGGGCTGCACGAGCGCGGGAACATCTCGTACCAGGTGCTGAACCGGGCGCGTTCATCGTCCACCACCACGCCGAGAACCTTGCCGTAGCTCAACGCCAACTGGCGGTCGGCGTTGCGTTCCATAAGCCGGGTGAATTCTTTGTCCAGCCCCAGTTGCCGGCGGTATTGCAGATCCTGCGGCCCCGCCAGTTCCCTGGCGCGCTGGGCCAGCCACGCGGCGTCCGCGCCGGTCGCCCGCTGGCTGGCCTTGGTGGCCAGTTCCGCGCCCGCCCGCAACGACAGCGCGATGTCCTCGGCCTGCACCCAGCGGCCCAAGTCGTGGCACCAGGATTTGAAGGCGTCCACCCAGGCGCTCACGGTGTATTCGTAGCAACCCAGTTCCAGCACCGGGAACTCGCCGCGCCAGCGGTCGTTGACCAGAAACCGCATGGGAACTTCCTGCCAGGTGGTCTCGCCGGCCTTGCGGTATTGCAGCACGCAGGACAGGGAATCGTGGCCATCGGTAAACACGTCCGCCTCAACCACCACGGACTCACCCGCCGTGCGCTTGATCGGGAAGCGGCCACCGTCGATCTCGGGCGTGACGCCTTCGATGATCACCCGCCTGCGGCCATCCACCCCGAACGGGTCGGTCTTTGGCTTCGGCGGAGTGGCCGGCTCGGCGATAACTGCCTTTTCGGTGGTTGGCGCCAGCGGGGTGGCCGGCTCGGCGACGGCCGCCTTGGGAGCGCCCGCGACCGCCTGTTTCCCGGATGGTTCGGGGTGGCCCTGCTTGCCAGGATTCGTCAGCGAATTTTTCGACATTACCGAATACCCTCGTTTTGTTTATATAGGGGTCAATTCACCCGGCTCGCCATCGGCCCCACGGCGGCCCGCCTGCTGCCGTTCGGAGGCTTGGGGTGTTAAAGTGGTTGCCGGCTCCAGGTCGTCCGCACGGCGACCGGTCATTGTTATCCCTTTTTATTATGACGGTTTTTTCAGGAATAATCATGGATAAACCCATCCGGATCGCCATCGCCGGCCACGGCAACCTGGGACGCGGCGTTGAAGCTGCTCTTGGCAAGAACCCTGACCTGCGACTGACAGGCCTCTATACCCGTCGTCCCCCCGCCCAGATCAAGCCCCTGCAGGCCGAAACGCCCGTCCATGGCATGGAGACGCTGCCCGATCACACTGGCCTGATTGACGTCCTGATCCTCTGCGGCGGCTCCAAGGAAGACCTGCCGGAACAGGGACCTGCGCTGGCCACGCTGTTCAATACCGTGGACAGTTTCGATACTCATGCCCGCATCCCCGAATACTTTGCCGCCATGGACGCAGCGGCCCGGGCCAACCGCAAGACCGCGCTGATCTCGGCCGGCTGGGACCCTGGCATGTTCTCCATGGAGCGGGTCATCAACGAAGCCCTGCTGCCCGATGGCGCCACCTATACTTTCTGGGGCAAGGGCCTAAGCCAGGGCCACTCCGACGCCATTCGCCGGGTCCCTGGCGTGGCCGGGGGCGTGCAATACACGTTGCCCATCGCCGAGGCCGTGGACCAGGTGCGCGGCGGCGCACGCCCTCCGCTTACTGCGCGCCAAAAGCACCAGCGCGAATGCTTTGTCGTACTGCAGGAAGGGGCCGACCCCGAGGCAGTGCGCCAGACCATTGTGACTATGCCGCACTATTTCGATCAGTACGACACCACTGTGAAATTCATCAACGCCGAGGAGTTGCGCCGTGATCACAGCACCATGCCGCACGGCGGCTTCGTCATCCGCAGCGGTAACATCACGGCCGAAAACACCCAGGTGATTGAATACCACCTCAAGCTCGACAGCAATCCCGAATTCACGGCCAGCGTGCTGGTAGCCTATGCCCGAGCCTTGTACCGTCTCCACCTGCAGGGCGAATATGGCGCCAAAACCGTATTCGATATTGCCCCTGGCCTCCTCTCACCCAAGAGCCCCGAACAATTGCGCGCTGAATATCTGTGAGACCGAACATGACCAGCATCCAATCTATCATTGACGAAGCCTTCGAACGTCGCGTTGAAATTACCCCCGGTAACGTAGATCCCCAGGTCTCTGATGCCGTCAAAGACGTGATCACCCGGCTGGACCATGGTCAACTACGGGTCGCCGAGCCCAGGAACGGCGGCTGGGTCGTCAACGAGTGGATCAAGAAAGCCGTGCTCCTGTCCTTCCGAATCGAGGAAAACCTGCTGATGGAAGGTGGCTTCCACCACTATTTCGACAAGGTTCCGGCCAAGTTTGCCGAAACCAATATCGAAGAATTCCGGGAGACCGGGGTGCGGGTGGTGCCCCCGGCCGCGGTGCGGCGGGGCGCCTATATCGGCCCCTCCTGCGTGCTGATGCCGTCCTTTGTCAATATCGGGGCCTACGTGGACTCCGGCACCATGGTGGATACCTGGGCCACGGTCGGCTCCTGCGCCCAGATCGGCAAGAATGTTCATCTATCCGGTGGCGTCGGCATCGGCGGGGTGTTGGAACCGTTGCAGGCCAGTCCCACCATCATCGAGGATGACTGCTTCATCGGCGCCCGTTCCGAGGTGGTGGAGGGCGTGATCGTCGAGCGTGGCTCGGTGCTCTCGATGGGGGTCTACATTGGTCAGAGCACCAGGATCTACAACCGGCTGACCGGGGAAATCAGTTACGGTCGGGTGCCGGCGGGTTCGGTGGTCGTTCCGGGCGCCTTGCCCGCCCCCGACGGTAGCCACAGCCTGTATTGCGCGGTGATCATCAAGCAAGTGGATGAGAAGACCCGTGGCCGGGTGAGTCTGAACGAATTGCTGCGGGATTGACGGGAAAACGTAGAAAGGGATCCGGCCTGGTTGATTGTGACCGCCCGAGCAAATGCATGATGCAGCCAGCCCGCCCGCCACGCGCATCGGCCGATGCCCAGCAACCGGCGGAGCGCCGCGCACTCCGCTGGTCCTGCCGAGGGTCAACACGCGCTGGCCAGCCGTTTCGGGGACGACGCACAATGGCGCACCACCGTGCGTGGCCCGGATCGAACGTCTTGCCAGCGCCCGGAACTCCTCACAGCGCCGCCCGGCGGGCGATGCCCTTGGGCTTGCGTTTCTTGAGCCGCTGGGCCTCGCGCTGCCGGCGCTCCGCCAGTTCGATCAACGCCTGCTGCGAGCTGCGCGGATCCTCGCCCTCGCCCGGCAGCCGCTGGATATAGCTCCCGTCCGGCTGCATGTCCCAGGCGCTGC
>JBDHRD010000037.1:0-20602 GCA_039807425.1 Candidatus Contendibacter sp.
GGCAAGGCCGAAGGCAAGGCCGAAGGCAAGGCCGAAGGCAAGGCCGAAGGCAAGGCCGAAGGCAAGGCCGAAGGCAAGGCCGAATTGCTGGCGCGGATTCTGCGGCGGCGTTTCGGGCCGTTACCCGAGTGGGTCGAAACCCGCTTGCGGCTGGCGACGCCGGTGCAATTGGAAGGCTGGGCCGACAGAGTGTTCGACGCTACGACCCTGGACGCGGTGTTCGATTAGCCGCCGCCGCGAGATCACCTGTCCGGAAACCATGGTCATGCTCAAACAATTCGGCTGGCTCAGCGTCCTGGTGATCGTGCTCGATCAAGCTACCAAATATCTGGCCGAGACGCTGCTGGAGATGCATCAGCCAGTGCCGGTGCTACCCTCGTTCAACCTGATGCTCACCTACAATACCGGCGCCGCCTTCAGCTTCCTGGCGAACGCCGGCGGCTGGCAACGCTGGTTCTTTCTGGGACTGGGCACGCTGGTCAGCATCGGCCTGATCGTCTGGCTGGGACGGCTCAAGCCCGGGGAACAATGGCTGGCGGTGGCCTTGGCGCTGATTTTGGGGGGAGCGATCGGCAACCTGATCGACCGGGCTTGGCTGGGGCAGGTGATCGACTTTATCCAACTCTATTATGACCATTGGTATTTTCCGGCCTTCAACCTTGCCGATTCGGCCATCACCATTGGCGCGACGCTGCTGGTGCTGGAAAGTTTGTGGTCCCGGAACGCGGGCGACGTGAAAGATCCCGCCGCCTAACTGCCCACTATCCACGATGAGGCCCGCATGAGCGTACACATCCATTTAGCCAATCCACGCGGCTTTTGCGCCGGAGTGGACCGGGCCATCGGCATCGTCGAGCGGGCGCTGGATCTGTTCGGCACGCCGATCTACGTGCGCCACGAAGTGGTGCATAACCGCTTCGTGGTGGATAATCTGCGCCAGCGGGGCGCGGTGTTCGTCGAGGAACTGGACGAGGTTCCGGACGGCGCGACGGTGATCTTCAGCGCCCACGGTGTGCCGCGATCCGTGCAGGAACAGGCGACGCAACGCAGCCTCAAGGTATTTGACGCCACCTGCCCGCTGGTCACCAAGGTCCATTTGGAAGTCAGCCGCCACGCCCGGGCTGGCCGCGAGGTGATCCTGATCGGCCATGCCGGCCACCCGGAAGTCGAGGGCACCATGGGCCAGTACGACGAGAGCCAGGGGGGGCGTATGTATCTGGTGGAAACGGTCGAGGATGTCTGGGCGCTGCCGGTACGCGATCCTGCCGAACTGGCCTACGTCACCCAGACCACCCTGTCGGTGGACGACACCGCGAGGATCGTCGCCGCTCTGCGCGAACGCTTTCCGGCGGTCCAGGGGCCGCGCAAGGATGATATCTGCTACGCCACCCAAAACCGGCAGGACGCGGTCAAGGAGCTATCGCGGCGCTGCCAATTGTTGCTGGTGGTCGGCTCGCGCAATAGTTCCAATTCTAACCGGCTGCGGGAGTTGGCCGAAAAGGAAGGCACGCCGGCCTGGTTGATCGACGGACCCGGGGATATTGACTCGGCGTGGCTGGCCGGAACAAACGCTATCGGCGTCACCGCCGGGGCGTCGGCGCCCGAGGTGCTGGTGCAGCAAGTCATCGCCCGCCTGCGGGAGCTGGGCGCTACCGCAGTCACCGAAAGCGTGGGGCGGGAGGAGAGCGTAGTGTTTGCGCTACCCAAGGAGTTGCGGTGATTCGCTGGGAGCCCCGACCGACACAAATCGTTACAAAACTCCGTTCCCGGCAAAATCCCGGTTACATGCGCGGTGTCTAATAACCCCGAAGTAACCCAACACGAGGAATCGATAATGAAGACGCTACGCAAACCCCTGTTGATCGCGACCGTAGTCGCGGGTCTGGGACTGGGCGCGGTCGCTTTGGCTGGCCCCTGGGGCGGTCATGGCCCGATGGGCGATGGCATGGGCGACTGTCCGATGATGGGCGGCGGTCGAGGGATGGGGCGTGGTCCGATGGGCGGCAACCCCGAATTCCGGATGGAGAGGATGCGGCAGTTTCATGCCGAGCGCATGGAGTTGCTGGAGGCGCGGCTCAAGCTGAAGCCTGAACAACAGGATGCCTGGAAAGCCTTCCTCGCCGCCCAGGACGCGCATCACGCTGAAAAAATGAAGATTCGGCAGGAAATGCGTGACCAGGAAACCACAGCCATGGCCCGCTTCGAACAACGGTTGCAAGCCATGGAGCAGAACCTGGCCAGCATGAAAACCATGGTCAAGGCCGCCGGCGATCTCTACACCGCGCTGGATCCAGAGCAGAAGCAGGTGATGGACCAATTCTTCACCGACCGACCGATGCGTCGGATGATGCGCGGGGCGGGCGCTCCACCGGTCTCGCCGACTCCACCGGCCCAATAACGGCAAACCCGTTCCTCCGTTCGCCCGAAGGGCGGTGCTCGGCGAGCGCCGCCCTTCTCTTTTTTGCGGAACCGCGCCGTTTTTCTTACTCTTTCCTGCCTGTTCGATGGCTGGCTGTTTTAGAATAAACCCGTAGATTCGTTGCGTTAATCCAACCGGCGGCACAACAAAGAAGGTAAGGGCGATGCTGGAAGAACAGATTCGGAAACTCATCGAATTGCGCCATGACGCGCCTTACGCAATTCTGGGGCCTCATTACGTTGAAAGAGAACGGGCGCTAACGATTCGCGCCTTCCTGCCGTGGGCCGAGCACGCCTACGTGCTGCCGGCGAATGGTACCGGAAAACGCGAGATGCAACGGCTGCATCCGGACGGCCTGTTCGCCGTCCGCATTCCGGGAATCACGGAGCTGGAATATCAGATCGTCGCTGTCGATGCCGGTGGCCAGTCCACCACCTTCCACGATCCCTACGCCATTCACGAGCCTTCCTTCACCCAGACCGACGGCCGGGCGTTCCAGCAAGGCGCGCTCACTCCCCTGTTCGCTAAACTGGGCGCGCACCTGCGGATGAAGGAGGGCGTGATGGGTATCAATTTCACCCTTTGGGCGCCCCACGCCAGCCGGGTCAGCGTGGTTGGAACCTTCAATCAGTGGGATGGCCGTCGGCACCTGATGGAGCGGCATGAGTCCGGCGTGTGGGAACTGTTCGTCCCCGGTCTTGGCTTGGGCGAGCTTTACAAATACGAAATCCGCAACGCGGAAGGTGCGGTGTTCCTCAAGACCGACCCGCTGGCCTTCCAGACCGAGGTTTATCCCAAGACTGCCGCATTCACCTGCGACCTCCAGCGTCGCCACGACTGGGGTGATAGCCCCTGGATGGCGCGGTCGGCGGAAACCCACGGCTGGGAGTTGCCGGTCGCCATTCACCGGGTGACGTTTGGCGAGAACCCTGCCGGTGGGCCTGATCGGGTCGCCAGTTACAGCCAGTTGCAAGACCTCGTTCTACCCCATCTGTTGGAGCGGAAATTCACGCATGTCGAACTGGCGTTCTGGGCCGACAACGAGACGGTCGCCAGCTACTACGCACCCAATCCGCGCCACGGCCGACCCGAGGAATTGATGGCCTTCATCGACGCCTGCCACCGGCGCGACATCGGCGTGATTCTCGACTGGATTCCGCCGCTGCTGCCGCGCGAGGGCCAAGAGCTGAGCTGGTTCGACGGGACCCGGATTTACGACGCCGACGCTCCGAGCCAACCGGCAATGCTGGCGTTTGATCTAGGACGGCCGGAGGTGCGAAATCTCCTGCTGGCCAACGCCCTGTTCTGGCGGCAGGTCTATCATGTTGACGCCTTGCGAACCGACGTCCGCACCTACGCCGCCCGCCTGGCTGGGTCGGGCATGACGGCTGGCTTGCGTTTCCTGATCCGTGAGACCGTGATCCAGCCCACGCTGGAAGCGGCGGAGAGCGCTGCCATCACCGGGGGGCGGCACGGTAACCCACATGCCGTGTTGGGGCCGCATCCGCTGGCCGAACCCGGTTTGACCGTGGTCCGCGCCCTGCTGCCGGAGGCCCAAATGCCGTCCCTGCGGCCTGCGAACGACCCCAATTTGCTGTACCCCCTGCAATGGGTAACCGTGGACGGGCTGTTCGAGACCATCGTCGCCGCTGATCCCGCCACGCTGCGCTACCGGCTGAACGCCACCGAGTACGGTTGGAACCACACCTTCGCGGATCCCTACGCGACCACGTTCTCGATCTTGGGCGACCAGGACTGTTATCTGTTCGCCGAGGGCAACCATCATCGGATCTTTGAGAAGCTGGGCGCACACATTTGCGAAGTCAACGGCGTCAGCGGGGTCAACTTCGCGGTGTGGGCGCCCAACGCCCGGCGGATCAGCGTGGTGGGTCCGTTCAACCACTGGGATGGCCGCCGCCATCCCATGCGGCTGCGGCCGGGTTCAGGGATTTGGGAGTTGTTCGTGCCCGGTCTGGCCGAAGGAGAACTGTACAAGTTCGAGATTCTGCCCCGCAGCGGCGCCGTGTTCCTGAAAACCGATCCCTACGCCTTTCACACCGAAGTTCCACCCGGTACCGCCAGCGTGGTCTACGACCCGGTTGGCAAACATGACTGGCGCGATGGCGACTGGATGCGGCGGCGAGCGCGGACCAAGGTTTGGGAACGGCCGGTGGCGATTTACGAGGTCCACGCCGGATCGTGGCGGCGCAAGGCGGATGGGACGTTTCTCTCCTACCGCGAACTGGCCGATCAGTTGATTCCCTACGTACTGGAGATGGGCTTCACCCACATCGAATTCCTGCCGCTGGCCGAGCATCCCTACGGGCCGTCCTGGGGCTATCAGATTTCCAACTTCTATGCTCCGACCGCCCGCTATGGCCGCCCGAACGATCTGATGGAACTGATCGACCGCTGCCATCAGAACGGTATCGGCGTCATCCTCGACTGGGTGCCAGCCCACTTCCCCAAGGACGCCCACGCCATGGCCTGGTTCGACGGCACCTGCCTGTACGAGCACGCCGATCCGCGCCAGGGCGAGCATCCCGACTGGGGCACGCTGATCTTCAACTACGGCCGCAACGAGATCGAGAATTTCCTGATCGCCAATGCCCTGTTCTGGCTGGAAAAATATCACTTCGACGGGCTACGGGTGGACGCGGTGGCCTCGATGCTGTACCTGGATTACTCCAAGAAGGACTGGATTCCCAACCAGTACGGCGGCAATGAAAATCTGGAAGCCATCGAGTTCCTCAAGCACACCAACTCGGTGGTTCACGCCGAACACCCCGGCGTGATGATGATCGCCGAGGAATCCACCGCCTGGCCGAACGTATCGCGACCGACCAACATGGGCGGGCTGGGGTTCGGCTTCAAGTGGAACATGGGCTGGATGCACGACGTGCTGTTCTACATGCAGAAGGAACCGGTGCATCGCCGCCATCACCACGACAAACTGACCTTCGGCATCGTCTACGCCTTCAGCGAGAACTTCATCCTGTCGCTGTCGCACGATGAGGTCGTGCATCTGAAGAAGTCGCTGCTGGGGAAAATGCCGGGCGGCGAATGGCAGCGGTTCGCCAATCTACGGCTGCTGTACGCTTTCATGTACGGCCATCCCGGCAAGAAACTGCTGTTCATGGGTGGAGAATTCGGTCAGCCGAGTGAGTGGAACCACGATGGCGAACTGGAATGGGGGCTACTGCCGCGCCAGCCCCAGCACCAGTGCTTGCAACGATTCGTGAGCGATCTTAACAAGCTGTACGCGCGAGAACCGGCCCTGCATCAGGTGGATTTTCGTGGCGCCGGCTTTGAATGGGTGGATGCGAGCGGCGCCGAAACCAATGTCCTCGCCTTCGTGCGCAAGGCCCGCGACCCACGGGAGGCTGTGGTGTTCGTGCTGAATTTTTCCGACCAGCCCTATCCAAAATACCGCCTCGGCGTGCCGTATCCGGTCGAATATCGGGAGTTGTTGAACAGCGACGCCCGCGAGTACGGCGGTTCTGGGACAACCGTGCCTGGCCAGTCAGTTACCGCCGAGGAGATCGCCAGCCACGGCTTCGCCTTCTCGATTGTTCTCAATCTGCCGCCGTTCAGCGCGGCGGTGCTCAAACCGGCGCCGCTGAAGCTGGAGTGAGGTCGGGCGTTAGAGATAGGCGGTCAAATGGACGAAATCCATACGCATGACCGCCTCATCGATGGCCTTGGGTTGGATTTCTGGCCGAGGGGCGGACTACTGTCGGGGACCATCAGCGATATCCACCAAGGCATCGCCATGAAAGGTAAGGATTTTCAAAAGCCTGCCATGTCCGAGGTTGTATTCCCACTTGTAGACCGGAATGATTCGGCGGGTTTCCGTGTAAATACAACGGTTGTCATTGCATAACGCTGCCTGCTCGATAAAGCCATCCTGCCGGGCGCTTTGCGGTTCGCCACAGATATCCACGACCCGCGACTGGGAATCGCCGGTGTTCACCAGATAGCCACCGCAGCGGAGGCTGTCCGCGCTTGCCAGCGCGGGTAGCAGTAGAAGCAAGTATCCGGCCTGTCGCATGGAAACCCTCCTTCAGGAGTTATTTGCGGATTTGGAGCACCGACCTTGCCGAGGGTGGGTGACGGATCATTCATATGTCATTAGATCGAATCGTCTATCATAATATCAAGAATAAATCACCATGCACTCCTGGTCGCGCCGGGTGGTGGTGTTGTCGCGCACCGAGCAACTCACAACGACCGGGCGTTTCCCATGAATGAATTCCTCATCACGACATCCACCGCATTCGGCCTGATCGGGCTGGCCGAACTGGGTGACAAAACCCAACTGGTTTGCATGACCCTGGCTGCCCGTCATCCACCCGTGCCGGTGTTGAGCGGCGCGGTACTGGCGTTCGCGGTACTGAACCTGCTGGCGGTCCTGTTCGGTGCTTCCGTCGCCGCCTGGCTGCCCGAATGGGTCACCGCGACGGCGGTGGCGGTCCTGTTCGCAGCGTTCGGCATCAAGGCCCTGCGCGATGCCGGAGCGGAAACAGTCGAGGTCGAGGAGAAAAGCGGCCGAGGCGTATGGCTGTCTACTTTCGGTCTGATCTTTCTGGCGGAACTGGGCGACAAGACCCAGTTGGCCGTGGCGGGCCTCGCCAGCACCCAGTCAGCATTGCCGGTCTGGGTCGGCGGCACGCTGGCCCTGGCGGCGGTCTCGGCACTGGGCGTGCTGGCCGGCCGCACCGTGTTGCAACGACTGCCGATGCGCCTGTTGCACCGGGTCAGCGGCGTGCTGTTTCTGCTGCTGGCGATGCTGGCGGGTTGGCAGGCCGTCACCACGCTGACCGGCTGAGAGGCGGGAATTCCGCGAATGACTCCAGGCAGGTTGTCAGCGCTCCAGCAGTTTTCCAACTCAGCCTCCGCTGATAGGGCGAAGGAGCTGGGTTGCTTTGGCGTCCGGTGGTACGGGTGGGTTCTGGAGGCCAATCCATGAAAGCGTTGAGCGGCATGGTCCGGTTTCGCATCCTCGGAATTCTGATTCTGGCCATTGCACTGTTCACAATGGGAATGCTGGTCCTCGAACCCATCGAACCACGACGGCTTCTGCTTTACAGCCTATTCCTGCTGATCGTGCTGGCAGCCGCGCTGCTACGCTGGGTGTGTGGGCCGTTGGACCGTCTGGTTCGCAGTCTGCGCGCCCGCGATCCCGCCCTGCTGGCATCTCTGGCAAATCAGAACACCGAATTCGGTCAACTGGCTCGACGGATCCGCGATTTTTTCCAGCAACAGCAACAACTGGTGACGGAAATTCAAGAACGGCGCCAGGCGGAACAAAGGCTGCGGCTCTTTTCTCGCGCCATCGAGCATAGCCCCAACACCGTGATCATCACCAACCGTACCGGCGTTATCGAGTACGTCAATCCGAAGTTCGTCGAAACCAGCGGCTATTCACGCACCGAAGCCATCGGCGCCAACCCGCGCCTCCTGAAGTCGGGGAAAACCACGCCCGAGCAATACGCACTGCTGTGGCAAACCATTACCAGCGGCGGTGAATGGCGGGGCGAATTCCACAACCGGCGCAAGGACGGCGCCCTGTATTGGGAATCCGCCTCGATTACCCCCATCCACGACGACAGCGGCGCCATCACCCACTTCGTCGCGGTCAAGGAAGATATCAGCCGGCGCAAGAAGATCGAGGCGGCGCTACGCGCCAGCGAACTGAAGTACCGTAATGTGTTCGCCACCGTCGGCGATGCGATCCTGATGCTGGACAGCCGCGACGGGCGCATCCTCGATGCCAACCCGGCGGCCTGCAAGTTATACGGTTACAGCCGGGACGAACTACTCGCGCTGCGGGATCGCGATCTGGCCGCCGGGACCGATACCAACCTCGAACTGCCGCGCACCATATCGAAGCGGTTCACCGACTATCCGCAACGCCGTAAGGACGGCGCCATCTTTCCGGCCGACTTGTGGGTGCGGCACTTTACCTACAAGGGTTACGAGATCACGGTCGCGGCCATCCGCGACATGACCCCGCTCAAGGAGGCTGAGCAAAAGATCGTGCGCCTGAGTCACTGCTACGCCGCGCTTGGCCGCACCAGTGCCGCCATCATGCGGTGTCCCGACCCCCAGGAACTGTTCTGGCAAATCTGCCGAATCGTGGTGGACTTGGACCAGATCCGGGTCGTCATGATTGAATTCGTCGATCCTGCCACCGGCGCATTCCAGTTGGCAGCTCATGCCGGCACGGTATCCGGCTACTTGCGCCATGTGGCCAGCACCATCCTCTCGATCGACCCTGACCTGCCTGAAGGTCGGGGTCCCACCGGCCTGGCGTTCCGCCAGGACACCCCCATAGTCTGCAATGATTTCCTGGATGACCCTAATACCCAGATCTGGCATCCCATGGCGGAGGAGTTGGGGGTTCAGGCTGGCGCGGCGTTTCCGTTGCGGAAGAATGATCGGGTGGTTGGCTGCCTGACCGCCTATGCGGCCGAGCGGGATTTCTTCGACGCCGATCTGACCGATTTGCTGACCCGGTTGGCCGGCGAAGTCTCCTTTGCCTTGGGTTTATACGAACGCGAGGACCAGCGCAGGACCGCCGAGGATCGCATCCGCCACCTGGCGAACCACGACGCTCTGACTGGCTTGCCCAATCGCGCCCTGTTGCTCGATCGCCTGGGCCAGGCGCTTCACCGCGCCCAGCGCAAGCAACATTGCGTCGGCATCCTGTTCCTGGATCTCGATCATTTCAAAACCATCAACGACTCGCAGGGCCACGACGTGGGTGACCAACTGCTCCAAGCGATCAGTCAGCGGTTGCGCAACGCGATCCGCCAGGAGGACACTCTGGCGCGCCAAGGCGGCGACGAATTTATCCTGGTGCTGTCGGATCTCCCCGATCCCACCGCGGCCGGTTGGGTGGCCGACCATTTATTGCAGGCGCTGCGCACGCCCTTCATCCTGAACCATCAGGCGTGGCACGTCGGCGCCAGTATCGGCATCAGCATCTATCCGGTAGATTCCGCCGATCCATCCACCCTGATCCGCTACGCCGATAGCGCCATGTACCGGGCGAAGGACATGGGGCGGGCCTGCTATGCGTTCTTTACCAACGAACTCAATATCCAGGTATCCGAACGGTTCGATCTGGGCAACGAACTACGCCGGGCCCTGGAACGGGAAGAGTTCGTATTGCATTACCAGCCCCAGATCGATCTCGCGACTGGCCAACCGGTGGGGGTGGAAGCTCTGATTCGCTGGCAACATTCCCAGCGCGGCCTGCTTACGCCGGATCGCTTCATCGCGGCGGCTGAGGAAACCGGGTTGATCGGTCCCATCGGGGAATGGACCCTGCGAACCGCATGCGCCCAGAGTCGTCTCTGGCAAGACGCCGGCCTGCCACCCTTATCCATCGCCGTCAATCTGTCCGCCAAACAATGGCTACAACCCGACCTGGAAAATCAGGTGCTCGAGGCGCTCGAATCCGCCGATCTGGAGCCACGATTTCTGGAACTGGAAATTACCGAGAGCCTGCTGATCCGGGATAGTGACAAGATGATCGAGACCATGCGCCAGCTTCAAGCGCGCGGAGTGCGGTTCGCCGTGGATGATTTCGGTACTGGCTATTCCAGTCTGAGCTATCTTAAGCAGTTTCCAGTCAACCGGATCAAGATTGATCGGTCATTCGTCCGGGACATCCCGGGCGATCCCGATGATGTCGCCATTGCGACCGCCATCATCCAGATGGGCAAAAGTTTGCGGTTGAGCGTAGTGGCCGAGGGGGTCGAAACGCCCGAGCAGTTGCACTTCCTGGACGAACAGGGCTGCGACTTGGCGCAAGGCTATCATTTCAGCAAACCGCTGCCTGCTGGGGAATGCGCGGAGTATCTCTCTCGGCTGATGCGGGCGATCTGAGTCGTCGGGCCGCAATTACGGCAGTTCGATCTTGTCCGACCCCGGCGACTCTGACTCCGGTTCTGACTCCGGTTCTGACTCCGGTTCTGGCTCCGGTTCTGGCTCCGGTTCTGGCTCCGGTTCTGGCTCCGACCCGGATTCCGGCTCCGGTTTCGATTCTGGCTCCGGTGTGACTGCCGATGGCGAATCTCCATTCCCCAGCAAGGCCGTCGCCTGTTCTACCCAGGACGCGATCAGTTCAGCCGCTGGGCGAGCCGTGCACAAATGGCAGCCCTGGCCGGCCCACAGCGCCATGAAATCGGTCAAGCCTCGTTCGGCGGCGGCCTGGCGCAGATCCTGGGTCAGCACCAGTTGCAGGGGAAAGCCAGGAAGCTCGGCTTCATGGGCGCGCAGTTCATCGACCAACCGGTTGCGCAATACCCGTCCGTGACGTCCGGTGAACACGCGGCTCAGGGTGGTGGCGATCTCGCTGCCTTGGCGGAGTAGCGCCTGATAGGCGGGATGGGCGCCGCTTTCCGGGCAAGCCAGAAAAGCGGTGCCCATTTGCACGCCGGCCGCACCCAGCACCCGAACGGCAGCGATGCCGCGCCCGTCCATGACGCCGCCGGCGGCGATGATGGGAACCGCGACATACTCGGCCAACAGCGGCGCCAGAGTCAGGGTGCCGATCAAACCCTGCTCGGGGTGGCCGACAAAGGTGCCGCGATGACCGCCGGCCTCGGCCCCCTGGGCGATGATGAAATCCACGCCGCTTTCCTCCAGCACGATCGCTTCCAGCACGTGGGTGGCGGTGCCCAGGGTGACGATGCCGGCATCCCGCAGCAGATCCACATACACGTTATCCGGCGCTCCGAAAATAAAACTGAGCGCCGACACGTTCTCCTGCAACAGCACATCCAGTTGCTCGTCGAAAGCCGGAGGTGCCGGTGGATCAGGCAGGTCGGGCGACAGCCCCAGTTCGGCGCGGTACGGCGCCAGCAGTTCCCAGGCGTGGGCGATCTGAGCGGGATCGGCCTTGGCCGGACTGACGACTGCCAGATTGACGGCGAACGGCCGGTCGGTGAGGGCACGCACTTCGGCGATGGCCTGCCGCAGTGGTTCTGGGTGCAAATAGCTGCCGGTCAGAGTGCCCAGCCCACCGGCGTTGGATACTGCCGCCACCAGTTGTGGCGTGCCCGGTCCGCCGGCCAGGGGAGCCTGGATAATGGGATAGCGGATGCCGAGTCGCTCGGTCAGTGCGGTGTGGGTCCAATTCATGATAGTGCTGCTCGCGGCTGGGAAGTTGGCGGGCTGGGTGTATTTGGCGGAGGTTAGCCCTAGGACAGGGCGGTCTTTACCAAAAATTTCATCGAGTTATAACCGTCAGGTTTCGAACCTGCTTGGGGCGAGTGCGCTGCTTGTACAGCATTCAGGCTGCATCCGCCACCGACCACTCCTCGCGATCGAAACGCACCAGCGCCCCGATTCGCTGTTCTTCCAGGGAATCCCATTCAAACAGCGCGAGGGTCTCGCCCGGCTCTGGTGAATCCGCATCGAGCTTGATGCCAAGCCGGTTGAGTCGCAGGGATAACCGATGGAAATGCAGGTACGGTTCCGGCTGACCGACGATTCGCCGGACTTGCTCCAGATAATCATCCAGCGTGGCCAGCGGTTTGCGGGCGTCGGTCAGGTCCTGTTCCGTCTGGACCAGCCGCTGCTCCAACGTGGCCAGTCGGCGTTCGTCGGCGTCGGCGCTCGACAGCGGTGGCCGCAGTCCCCGGTCCTGGCTCTGCAAGGCCTGCAACTGCGCGCGCAACTGCCGCCGCTGCTCCTCCAAGGCGTCGCGCCGCGTCCGTAATTCGTCGATGTGCTCTCGCGCTCGACTCGCCAGAAACACCAGCATCCGCTGCCGCAAATCCTGGCGCAGCTCGGTTTCGGTGGCAGCGGGAAAGTGCAGCCGATGCTCCGAGAAGCTGACTTGAATCTGACGAACTTCGCGGATCAGCATATCGCCTTCCAGCGCCGAGCCGAAGGTCCCCGCTTCACGCTTCACCATCAGCAGCAGGGCGAAACATTCTTGTGGTTGACCGGGTTGCTGGAAGAACGCTCGCACTGATCGGGACTGGTTCAACGTAGCCCGCAGGTCGGCGACTGTGGCGAAGAAGGCGTTGACCTGCGGGTCGCTGGCCCAGGCGCGCGCACTCAGGATCAGCGCAGGAGGCAGTTGCCGCGTCAGTTGTTGACAATGGTTCAGCGCAGCGTCCACCGCGTCCATCAGCTTGTCGGCGTAGTCGCCCACCAGCCGGATACGCGGCTCGCTGGCCTCCACCACCTGCTCGATGGGGTCCCGCAGCGCTGCCAGCCGTTCCTGATGTTGCCGGCGCTCGGCCAACTGCTGCTGGGCAAATGTCGCGATGCCGTCGAACAAGTGATGCAAAAAGCCGGAGCCATTCGTCATGCGTCAGTTCTCCTCACTACCGACCCCGTCGATGGACTGACTGGTTTCATTCAGGACAGTCGCGCCAGCCGCTGGTGCAGTGGGCTGGTCCGGGGAAAGTGGGCGCGGAGAAAATCCATCTGATCGGCCAGCACCCGCCGCCCCTGCAAAAAGACGTATTCCGCGTGATTGGGTGTGAACGGAATCGCCAGCAACTGCATCCCGGCCTGTTCCGGAGTCTTGCCACCCTTGGCGTGGTTGCAGGGCTTGCAGGCGGTGACCACGTTGTTCCAGCCATCGCCGCCGCCCTGCACCAGCGGCCGGATGTGGTCGCGGGACAGTTCTCGAAACGGAAACGTTTCGCCGCAATACAAGCAGGTGTTGCAGTCGCGCCGGAACAGCGCGGCGTTCGACAAGGGCGGCGCGTAGTCCTGGCGGGCGCGCAGCCGCGCGTAGGCTCCGCCCTGGGTGGCGATAATGGAATTCACCGTGATGGCGCTCCGTTGGCCGCTGCGGGCGTTGACGCCCCCGCGCACTGTGTACAGCACTCTCCCGCAGGTGTAGGCCACCTGCTCGGCATAATACAGCCGCACCGCCTGTTGATAGTTAATCCATTCCAGCGGCATACCCGTCACGTCCGTATGCAAAACCTGCTGCTCCAGTTCGTACATGGTTCACCTGTGTCCGCGCGCCATTGCTCGACAGCGCGTATTGTTACACGGCCGACGCGACTTGGCGTCACCCGTGTCGACATTGTCCTCCGAATCCATCCGCTGTCATCCCGCGGGTCGCCAACCACCCAAAACACACCATGGCAATTTAGCCCATGCCTCTTATACTGTTAACAGTGTAGGCTACTCAATCTGGGAGTATCGCGCGCCTTCCCGCCGCCGGCGCGTGTTCCTCCTAAAAAAAGCTGGTGTCACACCCCCAACAGGCTCGGCAAAAGCCTTTTTTCGCGCCCATGTCCGGGTCGGCGGGATCCGGTGGAATCACAACAATCAGGAGGAGACAACACATGCCTGCTCGTATGGCCGTTCCGAAGGAAATCGTTTCGGGTGAACGGCGGGTCGCCCTCGACCCCACGATAGCCGAGCGTTTCGCCAAGCTCGGTGTGGAAGTGCTGGTTGAAAAGGGTGCTGGTCTCAGCGCCTTTTTCCCCGATGAGACTTACAGCAAGAGCAGCCGGCTGCTCGACAACGCCCAGGCGCTGTACGCCGAGGCGGACGTAGTCTTCAAGGTTCAGGCCCCTACCTTGGAAGAGGTGGAGTTGCTCCGCGACGGCTCGACCCTGCTGGCCGTGCTGCTGCCGCATCGTAACCTGGACCTGGTCAAGCGGCTGCGCGACAAGAAAATCACCAGCTTCGCCATGGAGTTGATCCCGCGCATCTCCCGCGCCCAGTCCATGGACGTGCTGTCCTCGCAGGCGGCGGTCTCCGGCTACAAGGTCGCGCTGCTGGCTGCCAACCTGGCCAGCGGCTTCTTCCCGATGCTGACCACCGCCGCCGGCACCATCCGCCCGTCCAAAGCCGTCATCATTGGCGCCGGCGTGGCGGGTTTGCAGGCCATCGCCACCTGCCGCCGGCTCGGCGCAATGGTGGAAGCCTACGATGTTCGTCCCGCCGCCCGCCAGGAAATCGAATCGCTCGGCGGCAAGATGATCGACACCGGGGTCAGCGCCGCCAGCGAAGGCGGTTACGCCCGCGAACTGACGGCGGAAGAAAAGCAGAAGCAGGCCGACGTGCTGGCCAAGCACATCGCCGCCGCCAATGCGGTCATCACCACCGCCGCCGTCCCCGGCCGGCCGGCCCCGAAGATCGTCACCCAGGCGATGGTCGAGGGCATGAAGCGCGGTTCGGTGATCGTGGACCTGGCGGCGGAGTCGGGCGGCAACTGCGAGTTGACCCGCCCCGGCGAAACCTACGAGCACAACGGCGTGGTCATCGCCGGCCCGCTTAACATCCCTAGCAGCTTCCCGGTTCCAGCCAGCGAAATGTACGCCAAGAACCTGTTCAACTTCCTGTCGCCGATGGTCAAGGAGGGCGCGTTGAACCTGGACTGGAACGACGAGGTGATCGCCAAGAGCGCGTTGACCCACGATGGGAAGATCGTCCACGAACCCACCAGTAAGCTGGTATAGCCACAACAACGGAGAAGCGTTATGGAAGTCATGAAGCAAGTCGTCGAGTTCTTCTCCCCCTTCTATATCCTGATGCTGGCCGCCTTCCTCGGCTACGAAATCATCAGCCGGGTGCCGGTGATCCTGCACACGCCGCTGATGTCCGGCACCAATTTCGTCCACGGCATCGTGGTGGTCGGCGCGATGGTGGCGCTGGGGCAGGCGCAGACCGGAACCGAGCAGTTCTGGGGGTTCATTGCCGTGCTGATGGGCGCCGGCAATGCGGTGGGTGGTTTCTTCGTCACCGAGCGCATGCTGGAAATGTTCAAGAGCAGCAAGGGCCAGGAGAAGTAAGTCATGGGTTACTTGATTGAATCCATCTATTTTGTGGCGGCGGTGCTGTTCATCATCGGCCTCAAGCGGATGTCGCACCCGACCACCGCTCGGAACGGCATCCTTTGGGCGGGCTACGGCATGGTGGTAGCGACGGTAGTCACCTTCGTCCACCCGCAGATTCATGGCAACTATGTGCTGATGATCATCGCCATTGCCATTGGCAGCGCGGTGGCGTGGTGGTTTGCCAAGAAAGTGGCGATGACCGCCATGCCGCAAATGATCGCCATTTACAACGGCATGGGCGGCGGTGCGGCAGCCGCGATTGCAGCGGTCGAGTTGATTAAAAATCATGCCGATCCCGCTGATGCGCCGGCCACCTCCACCCTGATCATGGCGGTAGCCGGCGCCCTGATTGGCTCGGTGGCTTTCTCCGGTTCGGTGGTGGCCTTCGGCAAGCTGCAGGAACTGAAATTCTTCAAGGATGACGCCAAGTTCCGCTTTACAGGTCAGCAGAAAGTCAACGCCATCATCTTTGCGGCGGCGGCGGTGCTGGGACTGATCATCGCCATTTCCCACAGTTCCAACGGCGCGCTGATCGCCGTTTTCTTCCTGTTGGCGCTGATCTTTGGCGCGATGATGGCCTTGCCGATCGGCGGCGCGGACATGCCAGTAGTGATCGCCTTGTTCAACGCCTTCACCGGTTTGGCGGTGGCGCTGGAAGGCTTCGTACTCAATAACTCGGCCATGATCATCGCCGGCATCATCGTCGGTTCATCCGGTACCCTGCTAACCCTGATGATGGCCAAGGCGATGAACCGCTCGGTCGCCAACGTGCTGTTCAGCAACTGGGCGGCGCTGGGCAGCGGCGAGGCGCAGGCGGTGACCGGCAGCCTCAAGCCGATGGAGCCGCCGGATGCGGCCATTCAAATGGCCTACGCCGCCAAGGTCATCATCGTGCCCGGCTATGGCATGGCGGTGGCGCAAGCGCAGCACAAGATCTGGGAAATGTGCAAGCTGCTGATCGAACGCGGCGCGACGGTCAAGTTCGCCATTCATCCGGTCGCTGGTCGCATGCCCGGCCACATGAACGTGCTGCTGGCCGAAGCGGGCGTGCCCTACGATCTGATCTTCGACATGGAGGAGATCAACGAAGAGTTCCCGACCGCCGACGTGGCGCTGGTGATCGGCGCCAATGACGTGGTGAACCCGGCGGCGCGTAACGACAAGTCCAGCCCGATCTACGGCATGCCGATCCTGAACGTGGATCACGCCAAGAACGTGCAGGTGATCAAGCGCGGCAAGGGCGTCGGCTTCGCCGGCATCGAGAATGCGCTGTTCTTTGCCGACAATACCCGGATGGTCTATGGCGACGCGCAGAAGGTCGCGGCGGCGCTGATCCAGGGTATCAAGGATCTGGGCTAACCCGCGTTCGCCCTTCCCCCTAACCTCCTCCCACCAGGGGAGGGAGAATCAAAAGGCGGCTCTTGGGCCGCCTTTTTTGCACCGGTTGCGCTATTCTCACCGTACATCCTCAACCCCATGGAGAGACCGTCATGCATCGCCTTCTATTCGGATTGTACGGCGGCGTGCTGGGGGTACTGGCCGGCGCCGCCGGCGCCGACGAAATCGGCAGCGTGGATACGGCGTTTCAATGGCTGGGACCGAACCACAAGATCGTGATCGAAGCCTTCGACGATCCCAAGATCGCCGGCGTGACCTGCTACGTCAGCCGCTCGCGCACCGGCGGTATCAAGGGCGGGTTGGGGCTGGCCGAGGATACCTCCGATGCTTCGATCGCCTGTCGGCAGGTGGGGCCAATCACGATCAAGGAGAAGTTCAAGGAGGGTGAGGAAGTGTTCACCGAGCGCCGCTCCCTGCTGTTCAAAACGATGCGGGTGGTGCGCTTCCTCGATCAGCCGCGTAATACCCTGGTGTATCTGGTTTACAGCGACAAGCTGATCGAAGGCTCACCGAAAAATTCGCTGTCGGCGGTGCCGATGATGCCGTGGACCAGCGCGCCGCCCAAGACCGCGCCGTGAACACTCAATTTTCTCCATTCCGGCTGATCCACACCTCGGCGCTGGCGGACTGACCGGCCTGATCCAGCACGGTGATGCGCGCCAGCCCCACGCCGTCCGGTGGCCAGAACGCCTCCCGCCGCCAGGGGTCCGCCGCCAGCGGTCGCCCATTCACCAGCCAGCGCAGCGGCCTGACCCCGCCCTTGGCGGACAACGGCAATTCGGCCAGCGCACCATCGCGTTCCAGCAATTCCACCGTCGAGCCGGCCACCGGAAAGGTGATGCCGAGCGGCGGGGCGTTAACCGTTTCCGCCGCTGGCCGGGTATGAAAATAGCGCAGCCGTTCCGGCAACTGGTCACGGCTAGCCTGAAGAACGCCAGTGGGCGGCGCGGCCGGTGGGGTCGCCGGCTCCGGCAACAGGCCGAATACCCGGAACAGCAACGGCGCGGCCGTGTTGCGACCGTAGTGGCCGGGGCTGGGCGAACCATCCGGCCGCCCGACCCAGACCCCCACGGTGTAATCGGCGTCGAAGCCCAGCGCCCAGGCGTCGCGGAAGCCGTAGGACGTGCCGGTTTTATGGGCGATGGGGCGTGACCGAGCAACGCTGGCCGGCCCGACTACGTTGGGTGGAATCGGCCCATGGCGCAGGATGTCGGCCAGATACCAGCAGGCCGTTTCCGTCAGCAACCGCTGGCCCGGCGGCTCGGGATCGGCGGGGCCAAACCGCAACGGCGCGACCACGCCACCGTCGGCCAAACCAGCGTACAGCGTTACCAGTTCTTCCAATGTCATGCCGACTCCACCCAGCACCAGCGGCAACCCCGGCCGGGGATGCGCCACGCTCCAGTGCAAGGGCAGGCCCACCTCGCGCAACCGCGCCGCCACGCGCGCCGGCCCAACCTGTTCCAACACCGCCACTGCCGGGATGTTCAGCGATTGCTGCAAGGCTTCGCGCACCGTCAACTGCCCAGCGTAGGTATTACGGAAATTGGTCGGGCTGTAGTCGCCGAAGCGGGTGGGCACGTCCTCGATCAGCGTTTCGGGATGGATCAGCAAATCGTCGAAGCCGAGACCATAGACCAGCGGCTTTAAGGTCGAACCCGGCGAGCGTACCGCCCGAATCATGTCCACTTGGCCGGCGCGGCGCGGATCATGGAAGTCACTGGCGCCGACGTAGGCCAGCACCCGCCGGTCGCGGTGGGCGACGACGAGGATCGCCAGACTGCTCTCCGGTTCCAGCGCGGACTGCTGCTGGCGGGCCAGTGTTTCCAAGGTCTGTTGCAAGTTGCGATCCATGAAAGTGGGGTGAAGCGTGGCGTCGGGCCGGGAGGCTCGCAACCGGGCGGCGAGATGAGGGGCCAGGAAGGGCAAGGGGCGCAAGCGGACTGGCAACGGTTCCTGCCGGGCTTCCTCGGCCTGCCGTCCGGTGAGCACCCCAAGCTGGCCCATGCGCGCCAGCACCTTGTCGCGTGCCGCTCGCGCTTGCTCGGGAAAGCGGTCGGGCCGCAGCCGCGAGGGGGCCTGCGGCAACACCACCAGCAGGGCCGCTTCCGCCGCCGTCAATCGGCTCGGCTCCTTGCCGAACCAGGCCAGCGACGCGGCGCGCACGCCTTCCAGATTACCGCCGAACGGCGCCAGCGTCAGATAGAAACCGAGAATCTCGTCCTTGGCATGGCGCCGCTCCAGTTGCAGGGCGCGCAACATCTCGCCGAGCTTGCCGGTCAGATCGCGCTCGTGCGGCTCCAACAGCCGGGCGGCTTGCATCGTCAGCGTCGAGGCACCCGACACCACCCGGCCGTGGCGCAACCACTGGCCCAGCGCCCGCGCCACCGCCAGCGGGTCCACGCCAGGGTGCGTCGAGAAACGCTGGTCTTCGTAGGCCAGCAACATGCGTAGATACAGCGGATCCACATCCGCCGTTCGTGCTGGCAATCGCCACACACCCGGCGGCGCGGTGAAAGCGCGCAGGATGCGGCCCTGACTGTCCAGCGCCAAAGCCGAGGTTTGCCAAGCGCGGTCCAGCGGCGGCGGCAGCCAGCGGTCCAGCGCCAGCAGGAGGCCCGCCATCAGGATCAGCCATGTCAAATTCCGGACAAAACGGCGAGAGGGGCGCAGGAACCGGCGGAGCGAGAGCAGGAACGACGCCGGCATTTTCTACGCCTGCGACGGTCCCTGTTCGACGTTCGATAGGAAGAAATCGCCGGTCAGCGGCGGCGTCCGCCCCGCGCGTTCGGCGCGCGTTCCTCGTTCACCTTCAAGCGTTGGCCACGCAATTCCTGACCGTCGAGACCGGCGATGGCGGCGCGCGCCTCGTGGCCCTCCATCTTGACGAACCCGAATCCGCGGCAGAGACCGGAAAATACATCCCGAGTCAGCCGCAGGCCGTGAACTCGGCCGTAAGCGGCGAATAAATCCGTCACTTCCTGGTCGGTAGCATCCGAAGGCAAATTGCCGATAAAGACGGTTTTCATGCACGATCTCCTGTAATCGCGGCCCGCCGGGGCGGGTGAGGGTGAGGGCGTCGTCGGGACGAATCCCCGGATGCAGTTTCGCGCGCAGGGATCTGCGCGGAAATGACACGGGTGAGGCGAGGGCGCCGGGATTGAATTAGAGCTGTTTCACCAGCACCGTGCGTCACAGCACGCTGAGCCGGGCGTCGATCGCGGCGCTCAGGTTTTGAATCCAGCTATTGTAGTTGCTGTGAATGTTGACGCCGTCGTAATTGAGGTTTTGGCTGTCCCGGTAAATGATGCTGTAGGTATGCCGATCATAAGGGATTTCGACCTTGGCCATGTGATCGCGCACATACAGCGTACCGATAATCAGCCCGGGCCTGACATCCTTCATCTGCCAGCCCAGCGATACCCCCGCCTGCTGGATGGCGTCGCGCACGTCTCTCAGATTGTAAGCGCGCGTGCTGGTGCTAACCGGCGCGCCTTCGACGTTGTAAACGGGGTTGGTTCGGCAACCCACCAGGACCAGCGTCAGGATGCCAACGAATGCGAGCCATGCTCTAGCTTTCATGTTTCCTCCCAAGCGGTTCGGATTGTAACGGAATTTCATCGTCGGGCGCTGGTAAAGGTAATAGTCGCAAGGAACGCAGTAAACCCAGTGGATACATGCCGCGTCTTAACAACGACCGCGCCACCAAATCCACGATCCGCAGCGTATCCCGCCAAGGCCGGTAATGGCTGGGACGACCCTGGGCATGATAAATCGTTTCGATGGCGACTATCCTGGGATAGCAGCGCTGGCGGCCCGCCTGCATCAGCAGGGCGCTTTCGAAGGCGAAGCCGCGCCGTCCCGGTTCCGGCCCAGTCGCCTGGCGCAGGAACTCGGCCGGATACAGCCGGAAGCCGGACTGGGTATCGGGAATCGGGCAGCCGGCCGCCCAGGA
>JBDHRD010000259.1:0-3265 GCA_039807425.1 Candidatus Contendibacter sp.
ATGATCAGTGGCGAAGCGTTCACCACCCAGGCGTCAGGCACGGCGGACTTCCTCGAGCACTTCTTCAGCCGAGTATTGGCCAACGGGGATACGCCGACGGGCGAGTTCATCAATGAATTCGGCCCGGGACAATCCAGCAATTTCAGCCGCTTTATCCTGGGCGATCTGGCCTTGGGCGTACCAGTGGCAGGTGGCCGCCAAGATGAGTTCCTGGGCAAAATCGCCTGGCGCTTTGCGAAGAGCGCCATAGACATCATCGGGGAGATTCAAGGTGATCGTTGTCATCTCGGTATCCTTGCGGATTGAAAGTAGCAACTGGTCGATCTGGTCAGTTTGATCGGGGCACGCCATGCCGCACGCCGGTTTGGGCCTCTGCGCCCCAACGGTATGACCGCCATCATCGCCGCTCCCTGAATACTTCATACGCCACCCGATAATCCTCTTCCCGGTCAACCGGGGTGAAGGGCGGGTAAAAGGTTCGGGTGACGGTCTGGCGGCCGTTGTCGCTGGGCCAACTTACCGTGATCGGCTTGCCGCAATAGTTCAGGGCGGCGTCGCGGAAATCAGCGTTGGGCAACAGCAGTTTCAGGGCGTCGCGCAGTTCCCTGGCGCCGGCGTCCTTGCGGGTGGTGGTTGGGAGCCGGCGACCGCGAGCGTCGAACAGGTCCTGCCGCTCGTAGCCGCGCATGACCGGGAACTGCACCTGGTAGATGGTGATGAGCTGCTTGAGCGTCAGGCCGAGGGCGAGCGTGACCAGTACATCAATTTCCAGCAGCGCCTGGCGGCGGGCGAAGTCGGTGCGGAGCGCCGAGCCACGCTGCCAGTCGGCGGTCAGGGCCGACCAGGGGGTTTCAAGAGCGAGGCGTGAGTCGGGGGAGGCGAAGGTGTCGGCGTTGTACGCCGGAGTAAAACAGCAGCGCCAAACATGGGCGTAATGCTGGGTTAGAGCCGCAAGTCGCAACAACCTCGCGCTGGCTAACTCCGTGACTGGACCATCGATCAAGGGCAATCCACGCAAATCATCTTCATGAATATTCGAGCGTCCCTTGACCTTGATGATGAAATCGAAGGCAATTGAACTCGCCGCAGCAGAGAACATGAGTAGCCATCGTTCATCGACGATACTGACAAACCGGACTGCGTTGATTCCGACGATTCCCGGAGCCGACAACGTCCCAATGAGCGTCCGCTCATTCGCGGGTTGTCCCATCGCGCGAAGGGCAAATTTCGGAAAAGCCGATAACGGCCTCGGCAACCTCCGCATTTCTCCATCATCCGGCACCCCCTGCTTAACCTTCACATCCCCAAACTTCGACACGAACTCCGTGCGGTCGGGACGATTCTCGTGGGCGAGTAGCCAGGCGACGGCGGTTTCCACCTCGCCCTGCCACTCCGTGAAGTAGCCAAACTGGCGGGCAGTACGGGCGCCGGGCAGATTCGGGTCGATGCCGTAGCGTTGGAGAGGTTCGCCCAGCAAAGCCTCATAGACCAGCACCGCATCATCGGCGACAGGCCAGAACCCCGGAACGCTCGGTTTCGGCCATTCCGGGATCGCGGCATAAAACCGGGTCAGGTCGCCCTCCCGATCACCGGGCCGGTAGACGGCGCGGGGCAGGAAGTCGTCGGGAATAGCTGTCAGGTCGATGTCATCGTAATGACCGTTGGCGATGCAAGCCGTGCGCGGCGTCTTGTTGAACGGATTGCCGACGTAGAAGTGCGGGCCGGAAAGTACCCATTGATCCGCCGTCTGCGGCTGGAAACTGGGGTCTTCCTGCCGGGTAATGATGCCGTCGCGCTGGCTGTTGCTCTCGTGGAACATCTCGGTCGCCAGGTATTCGCCCTCCAAATCACCAAGCCGTCTGGGCGCATCAGCGAATTTCCGGAGTACGGCAAGTATTTCCCGGCTGTGTACTTGGGGCAAGCGGGCCTGCAAAGCGGGCGTATCCGGCTTTTCAAACAGCCGGGCAAAGAGCGACAGTTCGGCTTCGGTGATGGTCACCAGACGCTGGCAGTGACCACGGGTTTCCCATTCGCCCGTATCGTTTTTGATGCCGGGGATGGGGTCTTCCGGACGGTCGTGGCGCTGCGATGCGGTAATCGTGATGGGGTCAAAGGCGTTGAACAGGGCGACGAAGCGCGGCGTGACCGGCGCCCCCCGATAGATGTTGAGGCTGAACGCCATCACGTGGTGTACATCAGCGAACAGAATCTTCTCATTCTTCATCTGATAGTGAGCGAGCAGCCGCCGATAATACTGATCGCGGAATTCCCCACCCTTCGGATCGTCGAACACGCCTTCGGGATGCAGCAACCCAGCCACCCCGACCGGCGACAACAGGCCCCAACTCCGCTCGATGAAGTTCTTGTACAGGTTGGTCTGCACCCCCGCCAGCGCCGGATAGAGCGCCTGACTGTTGAGAAACGCGGACGCTCCCTCGCCCAGGGTGAACCGGTCCCGATAGTCCGCCCGCCGCCCGGCCTCCTGCAACAGCCGGGACCGCGCTTCGTTATACCCGGCGCTCTTGGTCGCCCGCACCCCCAGCAGCGGCTGCCATTCCGCCAGCAGCGGCGCGTCGTTCCACGACACCTTGAGCCACGGCGGATTGCCGAACATCAGGTCAAAGCCGCGCGGGGTATGACAGACACCCTCACCCCCGGCCTCTCTCCCAGAGGGAGAGGAGAGTGAGTAGGACGGACCGAGCACCTCGGGAAACACCAGCTCCCAGTGGTGAAACGGCTGATTCTTGAGTGACGGCTGCTCCTTAAGCACGTTGCGCCCGTAGGCGAACCATGGCACCAGCGCCGCCGCTTCCCCGGCATCCAGCACCCCGTCATCGAGGGTCGCGGCATACAGCGCCTCGACATTGAACGCCCCGCCCACCCGCACCTGCATCATCGAGCGGTTGGCTTCATTGAGGCGGGTCGTTTCCAGCAACAATTCCACGCTCGCCAGCCAGGCGTCCCGGCTCGGCAATTCCGTGGCCCAGTCCAGCGGCCAGAACCACAGTCCGCACCAGGCGTCCATCACCAGCTTCAGGCGCTGGAAGGGACCGGACTCCGCTTCCAGCTTCGCCTTCACCGCCTCCTGGCTGGCCAGGGTGGGACCCGGCGCGAGCGCCGCCGCACTCTCCGAAGGCGTCGGCCAGACGCTGGCGGTGCAGGCGGTTCGGGCCAGCGCGCCATGCCGTTCCGCCGCGTAGGCCGCCCACAATTCGTCAATGCGCGCCGACAGCGCCAGGGCCAGCTTCGCCTCCTGCCCGGTCCA
>JBDHRD010000260.1:0-3249 GCA_039807425.1 Candidatus Contendibacter sp.
TGCCACTCGCCATTTGTTTGATCGGCAACTTGCCGATTAATAAAGAGTTTTTTGAATCGGCTGTGAAGATGGGTTAGCGGCCCCGATAAGCCGCTTTGAGCGGCTCATGAACGAAAGCCCCCGGCTCTGCCGGGGGATGATTACTTTAAGGATCATCCCACCTTGGAATTCCTGTTCCCGACCCTGTTGTGGTATCTGGCGCTGGGCGCGTTCGCCGGCGTCATGGCTGGCCTGCTCGGTGTGGGCGGCGGCCTGATCATCGTGCCGGTACTGGCCTGGATTTTTCGCGGCCAGCACATCAGCGACGCGATCATCATGCATCTGGCGATTGGCACTTCCCTGGCGACCATCGTGGTCACTTCCATCTCTTCGGTGCGCGCCCATCACCAGCGCGGCGCGGTGCTATGGCCGGTGGTCTGGCGCCTGACGCCGGGCATCGTGATCGGCGCCTGGCTGGGGGCGGCGGTGGCCGATGTGTTGCCCAGCGCGGCGTTGAGCAAGATCTTCGCGCTGTTCGTGCTGACGGTGGCGGCGCAGATGGCCTTCAGCGCCAAGCCGGCCCCGCATCGCGGCCTGCCGGGCGCGGCTGGCATGGCGGTGACCGGCGGTGTGATCGGGGTGGTGTCGGCCATCGTCGGCATCGGCGGCGGTTCGCTGACCGTGCCGTTCCTGACCTGGTGCAACACGGCCATGCGGCAGGCGGTGGCGACCTCAGCCGCCTGCGGCCTGCCTATCGCCCTGGCTGGGGCCATTGCTTTTGTCATCACCGGGTTGAACGCCGCCGAACGGCCGGCCTGGAGCCTGGGCTATGTCTACGGGCCGGCGCTGGTCGGCGTTGCCTTCGCCAGCATGTTGCTGGCCCCACTGGGCGCGAAACTGGCGCACACGTTGCCGACCGAGGTGTTAAAAAAGGTGTTCGCGGGTTTTCTGGCACTGGTCGGAACCAAGATGCTGCTGGGATGAGAGAATGCGATGATTGGAACACTGGTGAATACCGGCGCGGTGGTGGTGGGCAGCGCCATCGGGCTGGCGGTGGGGACACGGCTGCCGGGGCACATCAAAACCATCCTGATGCAGGCGCTGGGGTTGGCGGTGGTCGCCATCGGCCTGCGCATGGCACTGAAGGCCGATCATGCCCTGCTGGCGATTGCCTGCCTGCTGCTGGGCGGCGTCACCGGTGAGTTGCTGCGCATCGAGCAGCGGCTGGATGGATTGGCGGAGACTCTCCGGCAGAAATTGCGCTCCAATTCTGATCGCTTCGTCGAGGGGTTCGTGACCGCGACCCTGTTGTATTTGACCGGGGCGATGACGATTGTGGGTTCGATCCAGGACGGCACGGTGGGTGATCCCAGCGTGCTGTTGATTAAATCCCTGCTGGATGGCGTGGCCTCGATCGCCCTGGCTTCGTCGCTGGGCATCGGCGTGATGTTCTCGGCCTTGCCGGTGCTGGTGGTGCAGGGCGGCATCACCCTGCTGGCGGCGCAACTGGCGTTCCTGTCGCAGCCGGCGGTGCTGGACGCCGTCAACGCCGCCGGTGGACTGCTGATTCTCGGCATCGGAATCAATTTGCTGGAAATCGGTCGGATTCACGTGGGCAATCTGTTGCCGGCGCTGCTTTACGCCATGATCGGTGCACTGTTGTTTCCCTGAGTTCGAGGTCTGCATGAACCCCATCCTGAACCGCGTGGCGCTGGCCGCCGCATTATTTGTGCTCCTGACTGGACCGATTTCGGCGCTGGCCCAACAGAAACCCGCGGAACCACCGCCGATGCCGGTCAAGGCGGCGCCGGTGACTCGCGCGACCCTGAATGTCGAAGTCACGGCGGTCGGCACGCTGCGGGCCGAGGAAACGGTCATGATCCGTCCGGAAATCGCGGGTCGGGTGGCGACCATCCACTTCAAGGAAGGCCAGGCGGTGAACGCCGGCGATCCGCTGGTGACCCTGGATCAGGACGAGTACAAGGCGCAACTGGCCGGCAGTTCGGCCCAGGTCGGACTGGAAGAGAGTAGCTACCGACGCTTGCAGGATTTGCAGCGCAAGAACCTGACCAGCCAGCAGAACCTGGACGAGACCAAGGCCCGGCTGGACGCCGCCCGCGCCCAGCAGGAGCTGAACCGGGTCCGGCTGGACCGGACCGTGCTCCGCGCGCCGTTCGCCGGGACGGTGGGGTTGCGGCTGGTCAGTCCCGGCGCCTACGTCAAGCCGGGCGACGACATCGCCAATCTGGAAAGCCTCGGGGCGATGAAGCTGGATTTTCGGGTGCCGGAAACCTATCTGGCCCGGCTGGGCGTCGGCCAAACGCTGGCGGTGCGGGTGGATGCCTATCCCGACCAGAGTTTCGAGGGGAGCATTTACGCCATCGATCCGGCGCTGGACCCGGAAACCCGCACCGTGCTGCTGCGGGCGCGGCTGCCCAACAAGGGCAACAAGTTGCGGCCGGGCCTGTTCGCCCGGGTCAGCCTGATTCTGGAGCGGCGGGAGAACGCTCTGGTCGCGCCCGAGCAGGCCATCGTGCCGGTGGGGCAACAGACTCTGGTTTATCGGGTGGTGGACGGCAAGGCGGTCGCTACGCCGGTCAAGCTGGGACTGCGCCGGCCTGGCCAGGTGGAAATTCTCGACGGCTTGAACGCCGGCGACCAGGTGGTGACCGACGGGCAACTGAAAATCCGCGACGGCGCGCCGGTGGCGGTGTTGCCGCCGCCGGGGACTCAGCCGGCGGGGACTCAGCCGGCGGGCGCGAACAGGGGATAAGTTTGAAACAGAGAGGTGGCGCCATTGGCTGGAGCGATAGGCGCTGATTTTCCGAATTCCAGGCAATCGCCCCTGAAATCGGGATAAAGCGTGGCCAGGCGCGGGATGTGTTCCCTGGCCTGGATAAAGTAAGTCTCATCGATTTCTATCCCGATGGCGTCATAACCTACAGCTTGAGCCGCTGCCACGGTCGAACCAGAGCCGAGGAAAGGATCGAGAATCACGCCGCGCCCCATCGGCAACAACGCTCGCGCCAGGATTCGCAAAAAATGTTGGGGTTTGAGGCACGGATGGTCGCTGATCGCGGTTTCAGCCTCCGGCGTGCGCCCGCTGGCGATGGCTTCCGGCAAAGGCTTGTCAACCGCCAGTCGCCGCAAGCCACCGGTTCCCCAGCGCCGCAGGTTTTCCGCGACCGTGCGTTCGCTCAACGGCTTGCGAAACAGCATCCACGGTTCGCAGGCGCTGCGCGGCGTCACCGAAACCTCGGCGAATTCCCG
>JBDHRD010000038.1:0-20337 GCA_039807425.1 Candidatus Contendibacter sp.
CCTCTGGGTCCGGCCACCCCATCAATCGGCGCGTTGCCGCCTTATCCTTTCCTGCCGGTGGAAGGCGAAAGCCTGCATCAGATTCCGGTGGGACCGGTTCACGCCGGCATCATCGAACCCGGCCATTTCCGCTTCACCGCCAATGGCGAGGCCGTGGTTCGGTTGGAGGAGCGGCTGGGCTACGTCCACAAGGGCATCGAGAGTCTGTTGACCGGCGCGACGCTGGAGCGGGCGGCGCGGCTGGTCGGGCGGGTGTCGGGCGACAGCACTGTGGCCTATGCGCTGGCGTTCGCCCGCGCCGTCGAAGCGGCGACGGAAACCACCATTCCCGACCGCGCCCACTGGCTGCGCGCGTTGATGGCCGAACTGGAGCGGCTGGCCAATCATGTTGGCGACATCGGCGCGATCTGCAACGACGCCGCCTTCGCGCTGATGCTGGCCCATTGCGCGGTGTTACGCGAACAGGTTTTGCGCGCCTGCGCCGCCTGCTTCGGTCATCGGCTGCTGATGGATCGCATCGTACCCGGCGGGGTCGTCGCGGATTTACCGGCGGACGGTACGAAGGTCTTGCGGGTGCTGGTGGCCGAGATTCGCCGCCAGTTTCCCCCGCTGATCGAGTTGTACGACAACACGGCTTCGCTCCAGGATCGCACCGTGGGCACGGGTTTTGTCCGGCCAGAATTGATCCAGCAATTCGGTTGCGGGGGACCGATTGGCCGCGCCGGGGGCCGCGCCTTCGACGCCCGCCGCCTGCCCGGCTATCCGCCCTACGAGCAACTGAAATTTGAAATACCGGTGCTGGATGAGAGTGATGTCAACGCCCGGGTCTGGCTGCGCATCCACGAGGTGGAGCAAAGCCTGACGTTGATCGAGCGAATTCTGGAGCGGTTGCCGTCGGGTCCGGTGCGCGGGGGATTACAGCAGCCTGGTCAACCTTGCGAAGGCGTGGCGCTGGTCGAAGGATTTCGCGGCGATATCCTGGTTTGGCTGCGGCTAAACAGTGACGGTACCGTGGCGCGCTGCCATCCGCGTGACCCGTCCTGGTTCCAGTGGCCGCTGCTGGAAGCCGCCATCGAAGGCAACATCGTCGCGGACTTTCCCATCTGCAATAAATCGTTCAATGGCTCCTATTCGGGCCACGATCTGTAGGCGCCGCCGTCATGCGCAAGCTACTGTTTCAGAATCTGGCGCGATGGCCGCTGACGGTCGCCGCGCCAGCCCCTTCCGCGACGGCTCTGGCCGAACTGGGCGCGAAAGTCGAGCAAGCCGCGAGCCGGCGACTGGGCCGCAGCCTGGCGATTCGCGAGGTGGACGCCGGTTCCTGCAACGGCTGCGAACTGGAAATTCACGCGCTGAACAACGCTTATTACGATCTGGAGCGATTTGGGCTGCGCTTCGTCGCTTCACCGCGCCATGCCGACGTGCTGCTGGTGACCGGTCCGGTCACCACCAACATGCGGGAGGCGTTGGAACGGACTTACGCCGCCACGCCCGATCCGAAATGGGTGGTGGCGGTCGGCGATTGTGGGCGGGACGGCGGGGTGTTCGGGGGCGGCTATGCTTGTGGGGGTGGCGTTTCTGAGGTGATTCCCGTTGATCTGCATATTCCCGGTTGCCCGCCGAGCCCAATCCAGTTATTGGAAGGTCTGCTGGCGTTGTTGCGGGTCCAGTAGTTTTGCGGTTTTCCACTCAATCAAGAGGGTTTACTCATGCCCATTACTCTCGCTGAATTTGAAGAGTTTCAGAAATCTGTCGATTCAATGAAACACTTAAGGTCAATACCGCTGGAAATTATCGAGTTTTACTTGGAAAACGAACATGGCTATATCGTCCGGAGGTCCCAGTCCGACGAAGAAAAAATCGTGCTCGTTCAGCCTTCCCGTCTGCCGGGGGAAGGGAAAAGTGAGGGCGCGAGCGGAAGTCGTTAAATCTAAAATCTGACCTCCATGCATTCTTTCGCCAGCAGGAGAGGGGCGAACGCCCGCGCTTGGCCCTGATTTATGGCGGTCTAGCTACTGTTTCTCGCTTTGTTGCTTTTCCCGATTGCACCAACTCCGCCACTCATCATGAAACCCGACCGAAACCATCCGCTGTATCTTCCCTTCGCCACCGCTCTGCGCGATAAGCTGCGCGGCGGCTATAACCTGGGCAAGCTGCAAGCCGACTTGCTGGCCGGCATCACGGTGGGCATCGTCGCGGTGCCCCTGGCGATGGCATTAGCCATTGGTAGCGGAGTGCCGCCGCAGTACGGCCTGTATACGGCCATCGTTGCTGGTCTGCTGATCGCCCTGACCGGCGGTTCCCGCTTCAGCGTGTCCGGCCCGACCGCCGCCTTCATCGTCATCCTGCATCCCATCGCCGAAAAATACGGCCTCGGCGGGCTGGTGACCGCCGGTTGCATGGCGGGTATCATGCTGATTGGCATGGGTGTGGCGCGGATGGGTAAGCTGATCCAGTTCATTCCCTATCCGGTGACCACCGGCTTCACCACCGGCATCGCGGTGGTCATCGCCAGTCTGCAATTCAAGGACTTCTTCGGCCTGCAACTGGCCGCGCAGCCGGAACACTTTCTCGAACGGTTGTGGCTGGTGGGGCAGGCGCTATCCGGCTTTCATGCACCCGATTTGCTGATCGGTGCGCTGACCTTGATCCTGCTGGTGTTATGGCCGCGCCTGAAAACCGGCTTGCCGGCGCCGCTAGTCGGCATCGTTGTGGCCACTATGTTGGCTTGGTTGCTCGGTCGAGTCGTGGACGGCTTCCAAGTCGCCACTATCGCTTCCCGATTCAGCTATGTCCAGGGTGGGCAAACCTTGCCCGGCATCCCGCCATTCCTACCGCAATTCGTGCTGCCGTGGCAATTGTCTGGCGCGGACGGTCAGCCGCTGGGCTTGTCGCTGGGGCTGATCGAGGAGTTGCTGGGTCCGGCGATGGCGATTGCCCTGCTGGGCGCCATCGAGTCGCTGTTGTGCGCGGTGGTGGCCGATGGCATGACCGGCACCAAGCACGATCCCGATGCCGAACTGATCGGGCAAGGCATCGGCAACGTGGTCGCGCCGTTCTTCGGCGGTATCGCCGCGACCGGGGCGTTGGCGCGCACCGCCGCCAACATCCGCGCCGGTGCGCGGGGTCCATTGGCCGCCGTGTTCCATGCCCTGTTCATCCTGCTGGTGCTGCTGGCGCTGGCGCCGCTGCTGGGTTATCTGCCGATGGCCGCTCTGGCGGCGCTGTTGCTGCTGGTGGCGTGGAACATGAGCGAACTCAAGCACTTCCGCCATATTCTCAAGATCGCGCCCGGCAGCGACATTCTGGTGTTGCTGGTCTGCTTCGGGTTGACAGTCGTTTTCGACATGGTGATTGCAATTAGTGTCGGCGTGGTGCTGGCCGCGCTGCTGTTCATCAACCGCATGGCGGAGCTGACCGGCGGCAAGCACGTAGAGGCCGACCATCCTCATTTGGAAAGCCCGTTGCCGGAAGGGGTGCGGTTGTACGAAGTATCCGGTTCGCTATTCTTTGGCGCTGCCGAAAAAGCCATGAGCGCCCTGCACGACATCGGCGCTCGGCCACGCGCGGTCATCATCGACATTGAGGGTGTCGCGGTCATGGACGTGTCGGGACTGGTGGAACTGGATGCGTCCATCGACCGCTTGCTGAACGACGGCATTCTGGTGGCGGTGGCGGGGGTGCGCGGCCAACCGGCGCTATTGATGCGGCGGGCCGGCTTGCGCAACGTGCCCGGTAAGCTACTGCTGTCGGCCAGTTTGCCGCAGGCGCTGGCACGGGTGCGGCATTATCTGGGCGAGTCGAGTTCGGGTCAGTCCCTGCTCACCGAAAAGATCACCTGAACGGAAGCCCTTTCCCATGCTGATACTACCCGATGATTTCCAGCCGGCCCTGCTGCCGGCGAGCGACGCCGACGCGCCGAACTGGTGGTTCGTATTTGCCGGCGACAATCTGCTGGTGCGGCCCACCGCCAGCGGAGCTGAACTGCCGATAGCCTCGATCTGGCCCTTCGCTAAGCTGCCGACGACGCGCCGGCTCTATTTGGGATCCCTGCGCGGCCGGCCCTGCCACGCCGCCGAGGTGGAAACCAGCGCACCCCCGCCGGGGATGCAATTTGAGAGTCTGCGCGCCCTGTGGACGCGGCTGGACGAGGGCTTGCTCGGCGTGGCCAGCCATGCGGCGCAACTGATCGAATGGGACCGCACTCACCAGTTTTGCGGTCGGTGCGGAACGCCAACTCAACGGCGAGCTGACGAACGCGCCCGACATTGCGCGGCCTGCGGACTCACCGCCTATCCGCGCCTCTCACCGGTGGTGATGGTGCGAATTACCCGGGGCCGCGAAATCCTGCTGGCCCGCGCGCCCCGCTTCGCCCCCGGCGTTTACAGCGTACTGGCGGGATTTGTGGAGGCCGGCGAGACCCTGGAACAGGCGCTGCGTCGGGAAGTGGTCGAGGAAGTCGGTATTCAAATCCGCAACCCGCGCTATTTCGCCAGCCAGTCATGGCCCTTTCCACACTCGCTGATGATCGCGTTTACCGCCGAGTACGCCGGTAGCGAGTTGCAAGTGGACGGGCGGGAACTGCTCGATGCTGGCTGGTTCGCGCCCGAGGCCTTGCCGGGCCTGCCCAGCCCGATGAGCATGGCGTGGCGGCTGATCCAGGATTTCGTGGCCGGAGAGCGGGCAGGGCGTGATCGAGGATAGCGCCGATTTTGGGACGACAGGGAATAACCGGGTTGGGAGGTCGGAGATGAACGAACGATCCAATGCACCTGCGGGGTTCGCCGCGCCGGCGGATGAGTCCACGCGAGAACGGTTGCGTTTCCTGGCCTTGTGGACGCGAAACTTACCGGGTGAATCCGCAGCGGCCGAAATGAGTTATGACCGGCTGATCGAACTCTATGGTGAACCACATCGCCATTACCATACCCTGAATCATATTCGCCACTGCCTGTGCGAGTTCGACCGGGCGGCGGCGCTGATGGACGATCCCGATGCGGTCGAGATGGCGCTGTGGTTCCATGACGCGATTTATCAGCCGGGAGCCGGGGATAACGAACGACGCAGTGCCAACTTGTTCCGGCAGTGGTCGGACGGGGGCGCGGACGCGGTTTTCCAGCAACGGGTGGATGATCTGATCATGGCGACCATGCACCGCGAGCCACCAGACTGGAGGGATGCTGGCTTCATCGTGGATATCGATCTGTCCGGCTTTGGCCTGCCGTGGGAGGCGTGCGAGCGGGACAGCCGCCTGATCCGCGCCGAGTTCGCGAGGGTTGCCGACGATCGGTACTATCCAGGCCATCTGCGGTTTCTGTGGGCCTTGCAGGGTCGGCCTACTTTTTTCAGCACGGAGTTTTTTCAGCAGCGCTACGAAAGAGTCGCACGCGAGAATCTGGCGCGAATCATCGCGGGTTTGCGCGCGCGCGGCTATGGCTGACCGGGGTTGTCACGAATGAGGAACGGTTATGAAGCTGAAACTGGGCAGTCTGATCTCCGGGCTGACTGACCGGGTGGCGGCGCGCCAGCAGGTGGCGGCGACCATCCTGTTCGCCGATATCTGCGGCAGTACGCGGCTGTTTGAAAAATATGGCGATGTCCGGGCGCGGCAGATCGAGACGCGGGTGCTGGATGTGCTCGCCGCCCAGACCGACGCGCAGGGTGGCGAGGTGGTCAAGACCATCGGCGACGAGATCATGAGCCGTTTCCCGGATGCGGAATCGGCGGTGCGCGCCTCCTGTGCGATGCATCAGGCCCTCAAGGAGGATCCCGCACTGGCGCAGTTGAACATTGCGGTCAAGATCGGCTTGCACCATGGGCCGGTGCTGGTCGAGAAGAACGATGTATTCGGCGACGCGGTCAATATCGCCGCCCGGATGGTGTCCCTGGCCAAGGGCGATCAGATCATCACCACCCGCGAGACGGTCGGCTGCCTGCCGACGGGTATCCAACAGATGACGCGCAACCTCGGGCGATCGCAGGTTCGGGGCAAGCAGGAGGAGATGGAAATCTGCGAGGTGATCTGGCATAACAGCACCAGCCTGACCCAGATGGCCACGGGGCGCCAGGAAGAATTGCGCAGCCTGCTATTCACCCGGTTGATGCTGGAGTATCGCGACAGGAAACTGGAGTTGGCGCCGGCCACGCAAACTTTTACGATCGGCCGCGACGAGCGGAGCAGCCTGGTGGTGGATCGGGAACTGGTGTCCCGCAGCCATGCGAATATCGAGTTCCGCCAGGGCAAGTTCGTTCTAGTCGATCACAGCACCAACGGGACGTATCTGCTGCTGGAAAACGGCGCGCGGTTCTTTGTTCGACGCGAGGAATTCACCCTGCATGACCGGGGCATCATCTGCCTGGGGCAGGCGGCCGCAGAGAACAATCCCGACCTGATCCGCTACCAATGTGTTCATGCGTGACTCAGAACCTCATTCCCCACCCCCGCCATCCTGTCGATTGCCGGCCCGAACCACCAAGAACAACGCAAAATATGGCCCCGGCGTAGCGGGAATCTCTGCGAAAGATTTGACGATGCGCTCCGCCGGGCGGCTGGCCTGCTCGATGTACAGGGTATCCTGGGCGCGGCCGGTTTCCCGCAACAGTTCCAGCAGGCGCGGCCGGTGGCGGCCCGGCTTGAGAATGGCGACGCTGTCGCTGTCCCGCAGAGCTGTTCGCAACGCCGCTTCGCCGGCGGTGGCGGGAATGACGGTCAGTCGCTGTTCACCGGTGATCAGGGGTATCGCAGCGGCGGCGGCGGCGGCGCTGACCGAGTTGATGCCGGGAATCACCGCGCAGGGAAAGCGGTCGCCCAGCCGTTGCAGCAGATAGCTGAAGCTGCCGTAAAACAGCGGATCGCCCTCGCACAGAATCGCCACGTCATGCCCGGCGGTCAGTTCCCCGGCGATGACCACGGCGGCTGCGTCATAACCCTGGTTGACCGGTCCGCGATCCAGCATGCAGGGCATGGTGATGGGAATTTCCCGCTTGCCGGTCAGCCACGCCGCCGCGATGTCGCGAGCCTGGGCGCTGCCCTGGGGCGTGGCGGGATAGGCGATGACCGGGACGTTTTGCAGGATGCGGGCGGCCTTGAGGGTCAGTAGTTCCGGATCGCCGGGACCGACCCCGACGCCGTACAGAGTGCCCGTGGGATTCATTCAGACTTCTCCAGTTTCATCAACAGCACCGGCAGATAGGGACGCATGACCCGCTGGCCAGCCAACCGCTCACCACGGGCGATGCTCAACTCGGTCCATTCCGCCGCACGGTCGCCGGCGAACGCATGTAATTCTACCCGGCTGTCCTCGGTGACCGCACTCGCTACCAGCCGACCACCCGGTTGCAACCGCGCCCAGATCGTATCCAGCAATTCACGCAGGCTGCCGCTGCTGCCGCCGATGAATGCGGCGTGCGGATCGGGCAAAGCGGTCAATGCCTCCGGGGCGTGGCCGGGGGCGATGTGTAGATTGGCGACGACGCCGAACCGTTCGCGGTTGACGCCCAGATGCTCCAGCCGGTCCGGATGGCATTCGATGGCGTGAACCTCGCCGTAGGGATTCCAGCGCGCCCATTCCACCGCCACGCCGCCGCAACCCGCGCCCACGTCCCAACCGACCTCGCCGGCGCGTGGCGCGAGCAGCGAGAGAATCGTCAGCCGCACCTCGCGCTTACTGAGTAGTCCCTTGCCTGGGTCCGCGCCGGTGCTGAACCAGGAGTCGGGAATGCCGGGGAATTCCGGTAATACCCCGCCTGGCCCATGGGTTTCCAAAATGACGACATGCAGCGGAGAGAATTCGGTAGTGCTTTCCGCCAGTTCAGCGGCATGGAATTGGCGTAACCGTTCGCCCGGCATCCCCAAATCCTCGGCGACCCAAATGTCGGATTTGCCAAAGCCGGTTTCGGCCAACACGCGGGCGACAGCGATCGGCGAGCTGTCGCGGTCGGTGAGCAGGGCATACAGCCGGTTGCCCTGCAACGCCGCGCGCAGGCTCGCCAGCGGCCGTCCGTGCAGGCTGACCAGTTGCGCCTGTTGCCACGGTCGGCCCAGCCGGGCGAACGCCGCCTGGATGCTGGTCACGTTTGGGTGGAACACCAGATGTTCGGGCGGCAGATAACGGAGCAGAGCGCCGCTGATCCCGTAAAACAGCGGATCGCCGGAGGCCAGCAGCACGATGCGGCGCCCGGAGTTGGTGCACAACCAATCTCCCAAGCCGCTCATCGGACTGGGATACGGACGCTTCTCGGCGGTCAAGTCCGGGAACGCGGCCAGATGCGCCGCCGCACCGATGACGAGTTCCGCTTGCACCAGCGCCGCCCGCGCCGACTGGCCCAGCGCGCCGGCGTCCATCCCCATGCCGATGACCTGCACCGGCGGGCCGGGCCAGTCGGGCAGCGCGGTCATCAGAAGCGGATTCCGTTCGCCATGCGCGCCAAGGCGTTGAGCGTGGCGGCGGCCAGGCTGCTGCCGCCGCGCCGACCCAGCAGGGTGATGCAGGGCGCCTGAAATTCGGTCGGCGCGATATCCCACAACACCTGTTTGGATTCGGCGGCGTTGATGAAGCCGACCGGCATTCCGATGATCAGCGCGGGGCGGGGCGCGCCTTCGTCCAGCAATTCCAACAGTCGGAACAGGGCGGTCGGCGCGTTGCCGATGACGGCGATACTCCCGGCCAGATGCGCTGGCCATTCCGCCATCGCTGCCATGGTGCGAGTCTCGCGGGCCAGACGGGCGCGATCGATGACTGCGGGAGTATTCAGGAAGCAGTACACCGCACTATGCAGGTAACCCTTGCTGATGCCGTGACTGACCATCTCGATGTCGCAGAGCACGTCCGCGCTCTGTTCCAATGCCACCAGACCGGCTTCAATCGCGCCGGGACTGAAGTGGAGATCGTGGACGATGCCGGGATCGCCGGAGGTGTGAACCAGCCGCATCGCCACCTGTTGCTGGTCGGGGTCAAAACGGGATAAATCGGTCAGTTGGCGGATTTGTGCGAAGGACTGGCGTTCGATTTCGTCGGGATCGCGGAGATAGTCGAAGCGGGGCATGGTGGCTCCAGTGCTCCCCTCGTCCGCCGGCGGGAGAGGGGTTGGGGGTGAGGGAGGGTTCTTCAGTGTCGGTGACCGTGACCGTGACCGTGACCGTGACCGTGATCATGCCCGGTTTGCGGGGCGCCTTGCCATTCTTCACGCCCGACGATGGGCGTGCGATACGGGCAGAACTGACAATTCATTCGCGCCTCGCCGGCCTCGGCCTCGGCCAATCGTTCCAGAAAGGTGGCGACCACCAGCGGATGAGCGTTCAGATAGGGCGCGACCACCGCCTGTACTTCGGGATGACGTTCCTGGTAAGCGGTGACCGTGGCGCGCACCTGCTCGACCAGCCGGCCGGTGAACAGCAGATAGGGGAACACGACCACGCGCTGAAAACCCAGCCGATGTGTCCGCTCCAGCGCCTCGGCCATCAATGGCGCGGCCACGGCGGTGTAGGCGGTTTCCACCCAGCCGAAGCCCATTCCTTCCCACAGCATCCGGGCGATCTTGCTGACGTTGGAATTGGCGTCGGGATCGGAACCGCCGCGCCCGATCACCATCAGCAAGGTATCCCGCCGGTCGTAATCGGGTCCGAATTCCGCCTCGGCGCTTTCGATCCGTTCGCGGGCGACTTGAAGCAGATGGGGATGAATCCCCAAATCCGCGCCAAAGGCGATGCGTATCTCCGGGTGTTCAGCCTCAAAGGCCTGGAGGATTGCCGGGATGTCATTCTTGACGTGGCCGGCAGCCAGCAGCAGCGCCGGCAGGGCAGTGACGCGGCGAAAACCCTGCCGCCGCAGTTGCTCCAGCGCCTCGGGCAAGCTGGGTTCGACCAGTTCCAGAAATCCCGCCAGACAGGTCCGGTCGGGCAGGGCCTGTTGCAGTTGGTCGGCGAGGGTGCGGAATTCGGCGACGCCGGTGGCGAGCCGGGTGCCGTGGCCAATCAGCAGGACAGCGGGTGGGGATTGCGGATTTTGAGTCATCGAGCGATGGGGAGTGGCGATATTTTCATCATTGTACAAGCTCGATTTCAATTCAGCACCGATTACGATTAGTCTAGCCAGATCCCCTTAACCTCACGACCTCGGAGGGTGCAATATGTCCGCTTATGCCTTTCCCTTGACCGAGATCGAGTATCCTGACAGCGACGGACTTCCCATGGCGGAAAGCGATGTTCAGCGTGAAGTTCTGATCTATGCGGTGGAAGCTTTGCGCGGCCACTTTCGGGATCGCGATGATGTCTACGTTTCCGGCAACCTGTTCATTTACTACGAAGAGGGCAACCCCAAGGCAGTCGTGGCGCCGGACGTGTTTGTGGTGCTTGGCGCCTCCAATCACGACCGGCCTTCCTACAAGCTTTGGAGCGAGCCGAAAGGCCCGGATTTCGTGCTCGAAATCACGTCCAAAAGCACCCGTGGCGAGGATCAGGGGGCCAAGCGCGGCGTCTACGCTTACCTGGGTGTCCGGGAGTACTGGCAATATGACCCGACCGGCGATTATCTGGATCCGCCGCTGCAGGGCTTGCAACTGGTCGAGCGGAATTACTGGCCCCTGCGCGTCGCCATGCCCGCCCCCAGCGGGTTCAGCTTGTACAGTGCGGTGCTGGATTTGGACCTGCGCCTCGAACAGGGCGTATTGCGGTTCCATGATCCCCGCACCGGCCGGAAGCTGCTGAGTTATCAGGAAGTCGAGCAGGCCCGGTTGATCGCCGAACAAGCCCGGTTGATCGCCGAAGCGAACGCGGCGCGGGAAGTGGCGCTACGCCAGGCTGCCGAGGCTCGTCTGGCTGAACTGGAGGAACGGCTGCGCGGGAAGGAGCCGGGTGCTGCAGGGCATTGAGGGCCGGCGAGCGCAAAAAGAGCGCGTTGGAACGCGCCCTGGATGATTATTTGGACTGTTACGATCTTACGGATTGTCGTCCGCTACCCACCGGTGGAAGAAACCAGCCAGCACCGCGCCCACTATCGGCGCCACCCAGAACAGCCACAGTTGCTGCAAAGCCCAGCCACCGACGAAGATCGCCTGGCTGGTGCTGCGCGCCGGATTGACCGAGGTGTTGGTAACCGGGATGCTGATCAGGTGAATCAGCGTCAGGCACAGGCCGATGGCGATGGGCGCAAAGCCGGTGGGCGTGTTTTTGTGGGTCGATCCCAGAATGACCATCAGGAACATGAAGGTCATCACCACTTCGCAAATGAGAGCGGCATTCATGCCGTAGCCACCGGGTGAATGCTCGCCGAAGCCGTTGGCCGCGAAGTTGCCGAGCGTTGAGAAATCACCCTTGCCGGTGAAGATCAGGTAAATGATGGTCGCACCGGCGATACCGCCGAGTACCTGGGCGATGATGTAGGGGATCAGATCGGAGGCCGGGAAACGGCCGCCGGCCCACATCCCGACCGAGACGGCGGGATTCAAATGGCACCCGGAAATGTGGCCGATGGCGTAGGCCATGGTCAGCACGGTCAAGCCGAAGGCCAGCGCCACGCCCACCAGGGCGATGCCGATGTTGAAGGTATTGGGACCCGCGGAAGCCGTGAACACCGCGGCCAGCACGGCGCTGCCGCATCCTCCCAGCACCAGCCAGAGCGTGCCGATGAATTCGGCGGCGAGACGATTGGTCAATGGCATTACAGAAACCTCCTATCCTTGAAGCAGTGACTTTGAAAAGCTGATGATTTTGGGCGCGAGCGAAGCATGATTGTCGCTCGCTGAGGCCATTATAATGTTTGCCCGCCAAACCAGCCAATCAACCTTGATTCTCGCCCCGACCCAGCAACATCCGCAGTTTCCGGCCCAGATCGGCCTTCCGGTATGGCTTCACCAACACTTCGACGGCCACTGCCAGCTCGCCGTGGCCAAGGGAGGCGTGTTCGGTGTAGCCCGAGGTGAGGAGCACGCGCAGACCCGGATAGCGACGCTGCGCTTCGGCGGCCAGCCGGACCCCGTCCATCTCGCCCGGCATGACGATATCGGTGAACAGTAGGGCGATGCGCGGCGTCGTTTCCAGCACCCGCAGCGCGGTCGCGGCGTCGGACGCCTGCAGAGGCGTATAACCCAGGCCGCGCAAGGCACTGACGGCGAACCGCCGAACATCGGCATCATCCTCGACCACCAGGATCATTTCGCCCTGCCCCCGGGCCGAAATATCGGCGAGGCGCGGTTCCGGGGACGCCCGCGCCGGCTGGGCGAGTCGGGGCAGATACAGCCGAACCGTGACGCCCCGGCCGGGCTCACTTTGGATGGTGATATGGCCGTCGGATTGCTTGACCAGGCCGTAAACCATGCTCAGTCCCAGGCCACTGCCCTTGCCGGTTTCCTTGGTGGTGAAGAACGGCTCGAAGGCGCGTTCCAGCGATTCGGGCGTCATGCCCACGCCGGTGTCGCTGACCGTCAGCATCACGTAGGGGCCGGGCCGCACCTCGGCCTGCGTTGCGGCTTCGCCCTCTTCGATCAGCACGTTGGCGGTGGTCAACGTGAGCTGGCCGCCCTGGGGCATGGCGTCGCGGGCGTTGATGACCAGGTTGAGCAGGGCGTTTTCAAACTGGGCTGGATCGACCAGGGTCTGCTCCAAATCGTTGGCCAGCGTCGTCTCGATCTGGATGTTGGCGCCCAGGGTACGCCGCATCAGTTCGAGCATGCCCAGCACCAGCTTGTTCAGATCGGTTGGTTGCGCCAGCAGGGGCTGGCGGCGCGAGAACGCCAGCAGCCGTTGGGTCAGCTTCGCACCCCGGTCCACGGCGCGCAAGGCCTGTTGCGCGAGGTCGTGCAGTCCGGGCTGCGTCGTCAGTTCCTCGTTCAACAGTTCCAGGTTGCCCAGGATGACCGCCAGCAGGTTGTTGAAATCGTGGGCGATGCCGCCGGTGAGCTGGCCGATGGCTTGCATTTTCTGCGCCTGGCGGAGTTGCGCCTCGGCCTGCTTGCGCTGGGTGATGTCGCGCGCGACCACGATGGTCGCCGATTTGGCGACGAACCGCCGCAGTTCCGGCGGTCCGAATAGATCCCCTTGGGGGTGGGGGGTCATGACGGGGGAGGATTCGGCAAACCGGACGTCCAGCGGCGCGGTGCGCGATTCGAACCAGCGCCGGCCCGAGGTGGTCGCCAGTTCGTATTCGGCGACCTGGGGTTGCTGGGTCCGCAAGGCCCGACGAATGATGTCGAGAAAAAATTTGGCCATGTCGGGGGAATGAATCTCGCTCAGCAATTTTCCCCGGATGGGGGTGTTGCCGACCGCGGTCCGATCCCGGCCCGCCGCCAGGATTTCGCGATAACGGCCCTCTTCGTCCACGACGAGCACCAGATCGGGAATGGCCTGAGCCATGGCGCGCAGCCGCGCTTCGCTTTCCCGCAAGGCGTGTTCGGTTCGGTTGCGTTCCGCGATTTCCCGGCTGAGCGAACGATTGATCGCTGCCAGTTGCGTGGTCCGCTCGCCGACCCGCTGCTCGAGCAGGGCGTTGGCTTCGCGCGATTCCGCCTGCGCCTGTTGTAGCGAGGCCCGCATGATGTTGAACGAGCGGGTGAGCTCGGTGAGTTCGTCGTTGCCGCTGATCGGAATATCCTCGTTCAGGCGTCCACCCGCCAGTCTGCGCGTCGCTTCCGCCAGGGCGGCGATCGGTCGAGCGATGGCTTCGGCGCGCTTTTTGGACAGAAAATAGACGACCACCAGCATGAGGGCGATCATCAGCGTCAGGTTCCAGACCGTGATGGCGCTGGCGGCTTGCATGGCCAGGATTTCCTGTTCCAGGCGCGTCCGGGCGTGCGCCGCCATGGCGGTGGCCAGCGCGAGAGCCCGGTCGGTCAACGGATCGGTCTCTCGCGCCATGGTGCGCAGGGCGATGTTCCAGCCGTCCGACTGGCGCAGCCGGATCACCTCCCGCGCGAGAGTGGCGAAAACTTTTAACTCCTCCTGGAGCAGCGGAACAAGCGGGCGTTGTTCGCGGGCAAGCAGAGGGTTTTCGACCAGCATTCCCATCCTGGACTGAGTGGACGCCAGGGATTCCTGGAACCGGGGTTCGTGGCTCAAGCCGTCGATACCGAGGATTTCCCGCAACGATAACTGCGTGGCGGAAAATGCATCCTGGAGTTCGGCGACCTGCGCGAGCAGCGCCTTGCGCTCGGAGCCGCCTTCCCGTTCCTTTTCGTCCTGGAACAGGACGGCGAGCAGGGAATGCAGCTTCGTCGCGCTCGGTTCGGCGTCTCGGGTATAGAGCAGCCGCGCCGGTTCGTTGCCCGGCGTTCGCACGGTGTCCTGCACCCACCACTGGGATTCCCGCAGATCGGCGAGCAAGGTTTGCAGTTCCTGGAATTGCCGCGCGGTACAGCTTTGCTGGTAGAGATACGGACAATCCTTGAGCTGGTCGAGCGCGGGCTGAATTTCGTCCCGCCAAGCGTCCTGCCAGCCGCCCAGAAAGCGCGGCTCGCCGAGCGTGACCCAGCCGTGCAGACTGGCGAGCGAATGCCGGATGCCGGTGAGCAGTTGGAACGAGGCTTGCGCCATGGGGCCGCTGGCGTTGGCCAGCAGGAGTACCCTGCCGCGCAAGTCGTAAGTGGCGAACAGCGCGACGCCGAGCATGATCAAACCGACCAGAGCCACCGAGAGATGGGAAAACAGCAGTTGGCGGTGGAGCGGACGGCTGTTTTGGCCAGGCAGGGTCATCACGGTGGTCACTGGGCTCGCGGCCGATCGGGAGCGGATTGCGCAGCCTGGCCGGGCGCCAGATAGCGTTCAAGCTGCTGCAACTGAGCTTGCAGGATGCCGGCGCGCTGATAGGTGTGCGCCGGAAATTTAAGCCCCGGATACAGGGGTTGGGACGGCGGCTGGGTGATGCCCAGGTGTTTGTAGAGAAAGTCGAGTTGGGAGACGATCATGGTGGCGACCAAATACACGTCGTCCGGCTGTAAACGATCCAGATCGGTCTGGCGGGTGTCTATGGTGAGGATGGCCAGCCCCAGACGGTTAAAAATGCGGATGATGCTGTGCAAGCACTCGATCAGGCGCAGATAGACGTCCCGGGGCAACTTGTCCGGTTCAAAGGGGGGCTCGGCGGGGATGCGCACGGCGTCGGGATAGCGGGCCAGCAGGCGGGCCGAGTAGGCAACCGCGAGCGTGACTTCCTGATAGACGTCGCTGGGGGAGATATGCCGCTCCAGCAGCAGGTTGAGTTGGCGGTTCAGGTACAGGATGGCGTTGAACGGATTCGCCGTGGCCATGCGTTCTTCAGTCGCCGTCCCGCCGGGGTCCTCAATTTGCAATTGCCGCATGACCTCTTGCAGCTGCTGGTGGGTGTCCCGGAGTCGATTCAGGACGTCACGCGGTTCAATATCACCCGTGGGCGCGGGCAGCGGTTGAGCGCGCGTGCGCGAGATTTCAAAGGAAAGCCGGTCGGTTTGTTCCCACAGCGCCAGCGCCTGGAAATACAGATCGCGGGGGACGGCGGTGCGGATGCCGATGTCCAGTTCGCTGGCCTTGGGTGCGCCCATGAACCGGCGCAAATGCTCCAGATCGCGGCTGAAAGCGCCGATCTGCCCGGAAAGCGCGGCGGTGTCGGTTTCCGCGCCGGAAAGCGACGGCGGGTCGATTTCAGCCCCGCGCGCCAAGGTGATGAATCCCACGACCAGGAGACCGAAAACCATGGCGCGAACGAATCCATCGAGTGTCGGTTTGTGGTCAGCGATCAACAGTCGTTTCGGGCGCATTGGTTTTGGGTTCCGGCAGAGTACGAACGGGTTTCCGGCGATGAAGGCTCGATCCAGGGTAAGCGCTTCCTAAAGCCATAGCCCAACAGCGGGAAAAAGCAAGCCACCCGTGCCAGCTCCGTATCGATACGGTTCCCGGTGGTGGCAAAATTGACGCCTTGGCCGGCTGAATGCTAGGATCGCCCCGTTAACGATAGGGTTTTCCCGCTGGCGTTCGCCGGCGGGAATGAAAAGGGAATCTGGTGCGGCGGCTTTGAAGCCGCCAATTCCAGGGCTGCCCCCGCAACTGTAAACAGCGAGTCGCGCCCCCGCACGCCACTGGCCAAGACGGCTGGGAAGGCTGGGCAAGCGACGAAGACCTGTGAGCCAGGAGACCTGCCGATGTCGTTTGCGCAATTAAATTCCGGGCGGGGTGTTCCGGGTTGCAGACCGTCTCCAGCCAGCGCGTCGCTGTTTTCGTAGCCCATGGCGACCGCTTTCCCGAAGACGACCTCCCTGAAGCTTCGCCTCTAACTGGGGAGGTTCGTCATGCATATCGCCGAAGGGTTTTTACCACCGCTGCACGCCGCCGCGTGGACCGCGGTTTCCTTGCCGTTCGTCGTCGCTAGCGCCTGGCGCATCAATCGCCTGATGCGGGAAAAACCCGAAACCAAGTTGCTATTGGCGGCGGCGGGGGCTTATGCCTTTATTCTGTCGGCGCTCAAGCTGCCGTCGGTGACCGGCAGTTGCTCCCACGCGACCGGCACCGGCCTGGGGGCGATCCTGTTCGGTCCCTCGGTCATGGCCCTGCTGGGAACCATCGTGCTGGTGTTTCAGGCGCTGCTGCTCGCCCACGGTGGCCTGACCACGCTGGGCGCGAACGTATTTTCGATGGCCATCGCCGGTCCCTGGGTGGCCTATGCGGTGTTTCGCAGCGCGCAATGGCTCAAGGCGCCGCTGGCGGTCAGCGTGTTTCTGGCGGCGATGCTCGGCGACTGGGCGACTTATCTGGTGACCGCTGGCCAACTGGGGCTGGCGTTCCCCGATCCGGCCAGCGGGACCGTGGGCGCCTGGCTGAAGTTCGTGGCGGTGTTCATGCCCACCCAGTTGCCGCTGGCCATCATCGAAGGTTTGCTGACCGTCATCGTGGTGAATCTGCTGACCCAGTACAGCCGCGATGAGTTGGATGCGCTGGCGTTCGCGCCGGGAGGCGCCAAATGAAACGCACCAATCTGGTTTTGCTGGTGATCGTCCTGGCACTGACGATATTGCCGTTGGTGCTCCCCTTGCCCGCGGGTTTGAAAGAACCTTTCGCGGGCGCCGACGGCCAGGGCATGGCAGCCGTCACTGAGATCGATCCGGAATACAAGCCCTGGTTCGAACCGCTGTGGGAGCCGCCCAGCGGCGAGATCGAAAGCCTGTTGTTCGCTTTGCAGGCGGCGCTGGGCAGCGGACTGCTGGGTTATTATCTCGGTCTCCGGCGCGGCCAGTCCCAACGGCGCGAGCAGGAACAGGACCGCGTTAATGCGGGCGATTGACCACCACGCCTGGACCAACCGCTGGGCCGGCTGGCATCCCGCCGAAAAAGGGTTGCCCGCCGGCAGTTTACTTCTTCTAACCCTGTTCTTGCCGCCGCTGACCACGGCTCCGCTGGTTTTGGCCAGCATGGCCTTGGTGACGGTGTACGGCGCGGGCGTGCCGTGGCGGGCATGGTTCGATGTGCTCGTCGCGCCAGCGGGGTTCCTGCTGGCGGGCGCCCCCTTTCTGGCGGTGTCGCTGGATTTCACCCACGGTTTCGACCTGCATCTGTCGTCCGAAGGGTTATGGCTGGCGCTGATCACGACGGTCCGCGCCTTAGCGGCGATGAGTTGTCTGGCCTTTCTCATCCTGACCACGCCGGTGACCGACTGGATGGCGCCACTGCGTCGGGTAGGAGTTCCCGCCGGCGTGGTTGAATTGATCCTGTTGATCTATCGGTTGGTCTTCGTGTTCTTTGAACGCGCGCTGACGGGTTATCAAGCCCAGACGGCGCGGCTGGGATATTTGCGTGTCGACCGATCAATTCGTTCGCTGGGCCTGCTGGCCGGCAATCTGTTTCAGCGCTCCCTGGCGCAGGCGCACCGGTTGGAGATCGGACTGGCGGCGCGCGGCTATACCGGCGAATTGCGAGTACTCGCGCCGGAGCGGGTGTTGTCGCGGATGCGGCTGGCGGTGGGGCTGGGACTGGTCGGACTGGTCGGAACGACGGGGAGCCTGCTGGCGAGGGAGTGGTCATGACGGCGCCTCTGCTGGCGGCGCACGGGCTGGAATACGCCTATCCCGGCGGGATCATCGCCCTGCGCGGCCTCGATCTGAGCATCGAGCGGGGGCAAAAGCTGGCGATTCTCGGTCCCAACGGTTCCGGCAAAACGACCTTGCTGCTGCACCTCAACGGCACTTGTAAACCCACGCACGGCGAAATCCGGCTGGACGATCAACCGGTCCAGTACGATCACCGCGCCTTGAATCAGTGGCGGCGGCGGGTCGGGCTGGTGTTGCAGGAGCCGGACGATCAACTGTTCGCCGCGACGGTCGGGCAGGACGTGTCGTTCGGGCCGCTGAACCTGGGCTTGTCGGCAGCGGAAACCCGCGAACGGGTGACCGAGGCGCTGGCGGCGCTGCGCGTTGCCCATCTCGCCGACCGCGCCACCCACGCGCTCAGCTTCGGCCAAAAGAAGCGGGTGGCCATCGCCGGCGTATTGGCCATGCGCCCGGAAATCCTGGTGCTGGACGAGCCGACCGCCGGTCTCGACCCGCATGGCGTGACGCATCTGTTGGGCGCCTTGCAGCAGTTGCACGAGGCGGGCACCACCCTGGTGTTTTCGACCCACGACGTGGAACTGGCCTATGCCTGGGCCGACCAGGTCGCGCTGTTTCATGACGGTAGGGTACTTTGCCAGGGCGGGACGGCGGCGGTGCTGGGGGATCGGGAACTGCTGCATCGGGCGCGACTGCGGCCGCCGCTGCTGCTACAAGTGACGGAGGCGCTCGGCGCGGGTCAGGATCGAAGTCAGCCCGCGCCGCGCTCCCGCGAGGCGGTGCTGGCGTTGCTGCGGGAGCGGCTGGGCGAACCGGCCTCCGGCGTTCCGGTGGAACCCACCCTCGGTCATCCACGGAGCGGGCCGCTGGCGTGACGGCGCGGCCTATCCAGGGCTGTGCCGGTGGCGATGATGAATGTCCGGGTAGTGCGCGTGCGCGTGCTCCAGACGAGCGTGAGCGTGGGCGTGGGCGTGCGGCTCGCCGGGAGGATCGTTCGGCTCGTGCGGGTGCTGGTGATGCTCGTCGTGGGTATGGCGGTGTTCGTGGACCATGCCGTCGTGGATGTGGATGTGGTGGTGCCGCTCGGTCAGGTGCAAATAGACGCCGATCAACATCAGCCCGCCCGCCGCGAGCAGTTGCGGGGTTACGGACTCGCCCAGCAGCGCGACCGCCATCGCCGCGCCGATGAAGGGCGCCGTGGCGAAATAGGCGCCGGTGCGGGCGGCGCCGAGATGGCGTAGCGCCAGCACGAAGCCGATCAGACTGCCGCCGTAGCCGATCATCCCGATCACTCCCGCCGCCACGGCCAGGCCTGGCGCCGGGAAGGGTTCCCCCATGGCGGCGGCGATGGCCAGGGTGATCGGGCCGGCGACCGCGCCTTTCACCACCACGATCCGCATCGGGTCGGCCGCCGCCAGCTTGCGGGTCAGGTTGTTGTCGATGGCCCACGCCAGGCAGGCGCCCGCCACCGCCAGCGCGCCCGGATGGAAACCGCTGAACTTGCCTTGCCAGGATAAAACCACCGCGCCGGCCAGAATCGCCAGCGCCCCCAGACCGACCCGGCGATCCACGTTCTCGTGGAATACCCGCCAGGCGATCAGCAGGGTGAAGAGGCTTTCCAGGTTGAGCAGCAGCGCCGCACTGGCGGCGGGCGTCGCGCGCAGGCCCACCATGAGCAGGATCGGTCCCACCAGCCCGCCAGCAATGATGACCCCCAACAGCCAAGGCCAATCGGCCAGGGTTAAGGGAGACTCCGTGCTTCCCAACCCAAGGAGGGCGCGAGTCGCCAGCACCACGGCCAGTCCGCCCCCCGCCCCCAGGTAAAGCAAGCCAGCCAAAGTGGTCGGTCCCATCGCCCCCAGCAGCACTTTGGCGAATGGGGTACTGGCCCCGAACAGCGCCGCCGCCAGCAATGCCAGCAACACACCACGCAACCGATCATTCATCGCTGAATCCTCTTGTTTTCGGATGGGCTGGGGCCGAACGATACGACGGTCAGTGGCTGATCGCCAGGTAAATGGTTTCCGCTCTCGGACGGGCAGGATACGCAAGGCATACCCTGCCCCTAAGACTCACTTGAAAGATGGATTTTTGTTGAGAACTATTCTTATTTGCATGATAATACCGTCTAGAGCGTATCAGAGGTGACCGCGAGAGCCACGTCAACATTGATGGATTTCGCGCCGCATGAGACGCGATCACGGATTTTGTTGCGACGAAAAGGCAGCATCGACATGACCCAAGAATTTGACCGAAACGCCGCCATCGGCGCGTTGAACCGGATTCTCGAACTGGAACTGGCCGGGGTGGTGCGCTACACCCACTACGCGCTGATGG
>JBDHRD010000261.1:0-3213 GCA_039807425.1 Candidatus Contendibacter sp.
TCCGAGCAGATTTCGACCGCCGGCAAGGAGGCCTCGGGCACCGGCAACATGAAGTTCATGATGAACGGCGCGGTCACCATCGGCACCCTGGACGGCGCCAACATCGAAATCCGTGAAGAGTGCGGCGACGAAAACTTCTTCCTGTTCGGCCTAACCGCCCAGGAAGTCGAGGCAAGGCGGCAGAATTACAATCCGGTGGCGATTATCCACGGCGATGCCGACATCGCCCGGGTGATGCACCTGCTGGAGAGCGCCCACTTCAATCAGTTCGAGCAGGGCATTTTCGATCCGGTCCTGCACTCGCTGACCAGCCCGCACGATCCGTGGCTGACGATCGCGGACTTCCGCGGCTTTATTGAAGCCCAGAAACTGGCGGCGCAGGCCTATCAGGATCAGGATCGCTGGACCCGGATGAGCATCCTCAACACCGCCACCAGCGGCAAGTTCTCCACCGACCGCACCATGCTGGAGTACAACGCCGAAATCTGGAAGCTGAAGCAACTCCCGGTAATGCCGCTGACCTGAGCGGCATCCACTGCCCTGGCGGTATCCGATCCCCCCGTCATGGGGGGATTTTTTTGCCCTTCACCTTCAACGCATTGGCGGAGCCAGCAGCGCCGGATCGATGCGCGCCTCGCCCCAGTTCATCCGCCAGTCCAGATGCGGCCCGGTCACCCGGCCGCTCTTGCCCACCGTGGCCACCACGTCGCCCTTGCGCACCCGCTGTCCATCCCGGACGTCGATCCGGTCGAGATGCATCAGGGTCGAACTCAGCCGATGGCCGTGATCGATGATCAGCGTCGCGCCGGTGTAGTACAAATCCGGTTCGGCCAGGGTCACCACGCCGTCGGCCGGCGCGCGCACCGGCGTTCCAACCGGCGCGGCGATGTCCACCCCGTAGTGCGGCTGGCGCGGCTGGCCGTTGAGGATGCGCTGGCTGCCGTACACTCCGCTGATGCGGCCGATCACCGGCCAGGCGAAGCCACCCAGGAAATAGGACTGCGGAATATCCTGCTGGCGCGCGGCGTCCACCCGGGCGTTTTCGCGGCGGATGCGTTCGAGCAGCACCGGTGGAGGCGTCACCTTGTCCGGTGGCAGGCCGTCGAGGCGCTGAATGTCGTACTGGCGCTGGACGATCATCAGCGCCCGTTCCTCGCGCCCGCCGTCAGGATAGAGGATGGTCCACCGCCCGCCTGGTGACGCATCGCGGCTAAAACCGAATACAAACGCACCGTCTGACCCGACCGTGACCGGTTGCCCGTTCAACTCCATCCGGGTTCCTGGTGACGCCTGGCCGATGATCAGGCCGCCCTGGGTCAGTTGTCCCTGCCAGCGTAGTTCTCCGGCGCTGGCCGCCAGCAGCCACAGCATCAGACCCACGAGCCCCCACCCCTGTCGTATCACCAGTTTCTCCAGTTCATGTCAATCACCGGGTTTCCAACAGGCGTATTGCCCAAGCCCGCGCTATAGTACAGGATCAAACGGAAACTCGCCGGCTATCACCATTCTCACTTTCTTTATCGTGCCCAGCAAAGGAGAGGACATGGCCCAGCATTACGATCTCATCGCCATCGGCGGCGGCAGCGGCGGCCTGTCGGTGGTGGAACGGGCGGCCCGATACGGCGCCCGCTGCGCCCTGATCGAGGCCGGCCGGCTCGGCGGCACCTGCGTCAACGTCGGCTGCGTGCCGAAGAAAGTGATGTGGTACGCCGCCCATCTGGCCCACGCGCTCGACGACGCTCCCGGCTATGGCTTCCGGCTCGATTATTTCGGCTTCGACTGGCAACGGCTGAAAACCGCCCGCGACCGCTTCGTGAGCGACATCAACGAGTGGTATCTGGGCTATCTGGCCGAGGCTGGCGTCGCGCTGATTCGCGGCCTGGCCCGGTTCATGGACGCCCATACCCTGACGGTCGGCGGCGAACGCTACAGCGCCGACCACATCGTGATCGCCACCGGCGGTCGGCCCCAGGTTCCCAATCTGCCTGGCGCTCAGTTTGGCATTACTTCGGACGGCTTTTTCGAACTGGACGCCTGTCCGGCGCGCATTGCTATCGTGGGCAGCGGTTACATCGCGGTGGAATTGGCGGGCATGCTGCACGCGCTGGGAGCCGAGGTCACCTTGCTGGTCCGCAAGGATCAGGTGTTGCGATCGTTCGACGCCATGCTGCGCGAGCAACTGATGGAACGGCTGCGCGAGGATGGCATCACGGTCCTGACCCGCACCCAGGTTCGGGCGGTGGCGCGGCTGGCCAGCGGCGCGCTCAGCCTGCACTGCGAAGGGTCGGGCAGCGCCCCAAACGTGAACGCCGTACTGTGGGCCATTGGGCGCGAGCCCAACACCGATGCACTCGATTTGGCGGCAGCGGGTGTGGCACTGAATCCGAATGGCTCCATTCCCACCGACCCGTATCAGAACGCCAACGTGCCTGGCGTTTACGCCATCGGCGATGTGACCGAGCGTTTCCACCTGACCCCGGTGGCTATCGCCGCTGGCCGTCGCCTGGCCGACCGGCTGTTCGGTGGCCAGCCCGAGCGTCATCTGCCCTACGAGAACATTCCTACGGTGGTGTTCAGTCATCCGCCCATCGGTACAGTCGGCTTGACCGAAGAGGAAGCACGCCAGCGATACGGCGATGCGGTGCGGATTTATCAGACCCGATTCCGCCCGATGTATCACGCCTTCACCGCCCGTCAGCCGCAAACGGTGATGAAGCTGGTCTGTGTCGGACCGGAGGAAAAAATCATTGGTTGTCATCTCATCGGCGAGGGTGCGGACGAGATACTGCAAGGGTTCGCGGTCGCCATCCGCATGGGCGCGACCAAGCACGATTTCGACGACACGGTCGCCATTCACCCCACCAGCGCCGAAGAACTGGTCACGATGCGCTGAGCGCGAGGATACCCAATGAAACGCATGATGCCCGAGATAAAACGCATACTTTTGACGATCTTCATTCTGCTACTGGCTGCCTGCGCCAACCGGCCCGGCGACAGCGAAATCCAGCGGCAGGTAACGGAGCGGTTGCTGAGTGAGGGCGGTAGTCTCTATATCGTCGAAAATTTTATTAAAACCAACGGCTTCGAGCCGAGCCAGAACGTCTACGTCGCCGAGGTGGAATACGATCTGGTGTTCCAGAAAAGCCTGGCCGACATGGCCCTGAACCTGCGCAACAGCAACGACCCCTTGCTGGCCGGACTGGACGTGGTGGC
>JBDHRD010000262.1:0-3201 GCA_039807425.1 Candidatus Contendibacter sp.
CCGACCACCGCGCCGTCGTCGTTGTAAAGCACCTCGGCGGCGGCGAAGCCGGGATAAATCTCCACCCCCAGTTCCTCGGCCTGGGTCGCCAGCCAGCGGCACAGGTTGCCCAGGCTGATGATGTAATTGCCGTGATTGTTCATCTGCGGCGGGGTAGGCAGCTTGTACGAGGTCTCGCGGGTCAGGAACAGGAACCGGTCTTCCGCGGCCGGGGTGTTCAGCGGCGCGCCCCGCTCCTTCCAGTCCGGGATCAGTTCGTTCAGGGCGCGTGGCTCCACCACCGCGCCAGACAGGATGTGCGCGCCGACTTCGGAGCCTTTTTCAATGAGGCAGATGTTGATCTCGTGGTCGTTTTCCGCCGCCAGTTGCTTCAGACGGATGGCCGCCGACAGGCCGGACGGGCCGCCGCCGACGATGACTACGTCATATTCCATACTTTCGCGTTCCACCGGGCACTCCTTCGATTCGTTTTCGGGTTGGAGGAGGCGGGCGACGCCGTCGCGCCCCCGCGATGACTGGGGATTTTAGGGAGGGCCGTCGGAACCGGGCTAGCCCGATTCGGCTACGGCTCCCGGTCTAATGCGCTAATTAGATATAATTTTTAGGGAAAATGCATCCCTTCCCGTCCTCAGGCCTTGCGCCGCAGGGTCGCCACCGCCTTGGCGACGCGCAATCCACCCGCGAGCAATGTCGCCAGCCCGCGTTTCTGCCAAGGGCGCAACCGGGGGCTGGCGATGAGTTTTTGGCGGGTATAGTCGCCGAACTCATCCAGTACCCGCGTGAAAGGGGCTTGGGCATCCACGTACAGTGCCCGAACTGGAGCGTCCTCAGCCGGCGCCGGCGCCGCCGGGGTAGCGAAATAGCGCGGCGCGGCGAAAGCGGGCAGCGGCGTCAAGGCATGATAATCGGCCACCATCTCGTCGATTCGGCGATGCCGGAACCGGGTCAGCCAGGCGCGTGGCGGATTCAGTACGGCGCGGTGAGCGGCGATCCAGCGCAACTTTTCCGCGATCGCTTCGGCGTTGGGCGGGCAGAGAAAGCCGTTGACCCCCTCCTGAATCCGGTCGGCGAAACTGCCTAGATCGGTGGCCACCACCGGGATTCCCAGCAGCCACAACTCGCTCAGGGCATAGCTGAAGGTCTCGGGACAGATAGACAGCAGCAAACCAACCTCTGGCGCGATACGGGCCAAAATGCCAGCCAGTTCCTCGTGCCGGTAACTGGGAATCAGGGTGACGCCGGGGTGGCCGCGAAAGCTCTCTCCCTCTTCGCCGCAACCGACTAAATACAGCGCCATGCAATCGGCGGCGCGCGGCCAGACCTGCTCCAGCAGCGCCCGCCCCTTCTGAGGGGCAAGGCTGCCCAGCACCACTACGCGCAGGCTGTCGGCGGCGGGCGGCGGCGGTAACCGTTCCGGCGCGTAATCCAGGCCATGGGGAATGATGGTGAAGGGTTTATCGGCGAGTGCCGGCAACAAGGTTTGCCAATGGCGAGCCACCGAGGCGGACGGCGCCGCGAATCGGACGGCATCGGCCAGCGCCAGTTCGACGAAACGCCGGCGCAGCGCCAGCCATTCATCAGCAGCGACATTGCGGAAAAAGCGGTTATGCGCGTTCTCGGCAAAGCACCGTGTCAGACGCGGCAAGTCGCAACCCTCGCACACCTCACCGAAGTAGATCACCACCGCCGGACAGAAAGGGTAATAATCGTGAGCGACGAATACCGTCGGCAACCCGCTGGCCAGCGCGTCCAGCGAATGGCCGATCAGCGACGAAATCAGGATCGTTTCGACCCCGAAGCCGGCGATGACTTCATCCAGAATGGCCCGGTATTGCAGATGGGCGACCGCCGTGGCGCGGATGGGATAGCCCAGTTCCCAATAACGCAGGGGCCGGTCCATGACCGCTGAACGGTACAAGGCGATCCGCTGACCGAAAGCACCCCAGTTGCCGATGGAGCGCAGCACCAGATGGTCCCGTTCCTGGTCGTGCTCGCAATACTGTCGCACCCAGCGGTCCAGCCCCCCACCCCAACTGTTGACGATATGCAATTGCAGCGGTCGGCGCTCCGACGCGGCTGGAGGAACCGGTGTCCCGCGCCGCAGAACTTCGTCGAGCGCGAACCGCAAGCCAGTCAGAGGATGGGCTTGATTGATCTGCCGTACCTCTTCCACCGGTTCGAGGTGGTGCGGTTCCCGTTGGCGGCGACCAGCGTCCCGATCCCGCACGTAGACATGGTCACAACAGACGGCGTGCCAGCCGTGCTCCCGAAACAGTTGCGCCAGCCAGATCGGCGCTTGATTCCAATCCTGGTCCCGCGCGGCGGCATCCAAGCCAGCCTCAATGTCGCGCAGCGCCGCCCGCCGCAGGTAGCAGCAACCGCCCAACAACGCCGGCATTTCGATGTTGCGCCGTGGACTCAGGGCCAACAACCAGTAGTCAAGGGTTTCCAGGGCGATCCGGTCGTCCCTGCGATCCAGCAGCGCGAACAGCGGCGCGCTATCGCACAGGGGAGAAACGGCGGCGATGCGCGATTCCTGGGCGTAGGCCGCTAACGCCAGGCGGGCGTCCCAACCGAACGGAACCTCCAATCCGGGCTGCGCCAGCAAGAGATCATCGGCGCTATAAGCCGGCGGCAATCCACGGAGAGCGGCCTGCCAGGGATCAGTGTGACCGACAGCTTCCGCCAGCGATACCCGCGCCGCTTCAGGCTGTTCGCATAACGCCTGCTCCAGTCGCGCCCGCTCGATATCCAGCGGCAATACCACGATCCCGGTGTCGGGCGAAGTATTGCGCGCCAGGGCTGACAGCGTGCCGGCCAACAGTCCCATGGTTTCGGTCCCGACTGGCAGACAGACCACGCGCCGGTTTCCCGGGCGTGGCCAGCGGCCAGACGAAGCCGGCTGGCTAGCGCCGCTGGCGGAAGACATTGAATACCCGGGCGAACATCCGCGCTAGCCGCCAACTCCGGGAGCGATGGATCAAGTCCAGCTCGCGACGGGCATCCATCAATTGAGCCCGTAATGTCGCTTCGGTTTCCAGTGTTTCATCACCGGCGGCAACACCACCAGAGTTAAGCTGGTACCAGCGGTAATAGGAATTACCGTCGGCGCGAAAAGGACGGGGAAAAGCCTGCCGCAAATCGAGACGGGAGCGATAGAGAATCCGTTGCGCCCGGGTGATGCGTTCGCCGTTGTCGAAG
>JBDHRD010000039.1:0-20199 GCA_039807425.1 Candidatus Contendibacter sp.
ATTGAATACCTTGAACCACCATCCGCCGCGTTCGAACCAGATAAACGGGTGCTGGAGCTTGTGGATGCCACGCATGGCTTTAACCTCTCACCTGTAATGAAAAGCAATTTGCAGGTCAATGCGCGCCTGCCTCAATGTTTTTTCTGTTGTTGGTCTCGCGCGAGCGTCGCCTCTAAAATTCGACTGCCACGCTAAACATCTTAGTCCATGGCTTGCCGTTTTGGAGTCTCAAAGAGGGGGTCGTTGGAAAGGATCAAGCCATTACGGTAAAAGTATAGATGGTTTTTGCTGCGATGCAGGATAATTTTGGCTATTCGACCAGCCGGGAGCAATAGCGGAGAAAGGGTTATAATCGGTTGGTCCCCACCGGTCAGCCCCAGGAAATCGAAATCGCCATGAGCCAATCCCTCGCCGAACTTCGTCAGGAATACACCTGGGGAGCCTTGAACAAGGCCAACGTCGATCCCGATCCTCTCAAGCAGTTTCAGCACTGGTTGAGGGAGGCAATCTCCGCGCAACTGCCTGAACCCAACGCCATGACGCTCGCCACCGCCGACCGAACCGGCCGGCCCTACGCGCGGGTGGTGCTGCTCAAGGAATGCGATGCCGACGGCTTCGTATTTTTCACTAACTACCGTAGCGACAAGGGCCAGCAACTGGCCGCCAGCCCACACGCCGCGTTGGTGTTTCTATGGTTGGAACTGGAGCGGCAGATTCGGGTGGAAGGCACGGTCAGCAAGACTTCGCCCGCCGAGTCCGAAGCCTATTTTCGCACCCGACCGCGTGAAAGCCGACTGGGTTCGCTGGCGTCGCGGCAGAGCCAGGTGGTAGCCAGCCGCCAGGTTCTGGATGAACGCTTCCGAATTCTGGATGCCCAGTATCCGGACAACAATATTCCGATACCGCACCACTGGGGGGGTTACCGGGTCCGGCCGGAAATGCTGGAGTTCTGGCAGGGTCGGCATGGCCGAATGCACGACCGGTTGCGTTATCGCCGGCGAGCTGACAGTGGCTGGTTGTTGGAACGGCTGGAACCCTGAATCCCGTTGTCATGTTGCGTTTCCATTTCCAAGGGATCGAGCGACCTGCTGAGTTCGCTGCCGGTCGTTGTCGTCGCTCGGATGCTGGCCGAGCTGACGGCAATAGCGGAGACGTTCCAACGGCGCAACTCATCCCGGTCGCGCGGCGATGGGGAGGCGTGAGTTCATTTTGGTAAAATTCTTGTCGGAAATCGCCTTATATCCTTATATCCTTACATCCTTACATCAATAGAGTTGCGGAATCAGGTGCGACCTGTATAATGCGCCAATCCTGACCGGAGACATGGGTGCCACGAATGATTTCCGCCGGTTGGACAAGGTTTTTGGAGTTTCGAAGAGGCTTCTAATAAAAAAGGCCGGACACGAACGATCCGGCCAGAAACCACCAAAGGAGGGTTGCGTGACGAAAAAAGGGAAAAACCCTACCACGCATGTCTGATGCTAAAGCTCTTCATTAGAGCAAACACCCTAATTCCGCTGGATAGAACACCGATCCCAAAAGGATCGGTTTTTCTTCTTAGGGCAACGGCCCGTTTTGGCCACGCCAGCCCGCCGCCGTAATTGAGATTGCAGGCAAGTCCCCTTGGTATGTGCAGGGACGCCATCAGATTGCCGCTGGCATCGACCACCGGCGCGTTGAGGCGGATACCGGGTTTGTTGGCCTTGCACACCGCCGCTGTAACCGCAGCATTGGCAGCCTCCCAATGGACGATGGATTGCTTGACCGCGGTCCGCATGGCCGGTTCCGTGGTTCCAGGTTCCAATAAAACTCATGCCCTTGTAGTCGTACTTCACCGCCGGACCGAAGGCAAAGACTTGCGCGCGGTTGCCGTCCGGGCCGACCTTCTGCCCATCCGTTACAGAGGGTAGACCCGCGGACAATGCCAGACCCACGGGCGCATCCGGAGCCAGGGCGCACGCGCCACGCCGGGCTTTATGGCAATGCTCGCGATGAAGCCCGGTGAGGGTGTGCGCCGGTCAGGCCGCTGCTAGTCTTTCGGCCAGGTAACGCTCGCAGCCTTTCAACGTGGACAATTTTGGATAGTCGAAGTCGAAAATGGTCACGTTCGTTTCCTTTTCCAGGCTCATCATGAGCCGCAGAAAGTCGATGGAGTCCAATTCGATCTGATCGTGAAAACTGATGTCGGGGCTGATCGCCTGGGTATCGGCATTCGGTGCGACATCGCTCAGGACGCGGAGGATCATCTCGCGAATTTGCTCTTGGCTCGTGGCGTTCATCAGAAATTTTCCTTGAAAATAATGTTATTAAGCTCAAATCCTGTTATTGCATCAGACTCGGCATGTTGCGCTGCAACATCAGTTTGCCTTTTTCTCCTGCAAAAATCAAGCGAATTTCATGCCGATCAGTTCAGGTATTTGGCAATTATCCTAGCCACGAGAATTAGAACAAACCTACTAATTTTCAGATCCCTTACTCCATATCGGTTTCCAGCGCCGACAAGTCGCCCAGCGGCAGTCCCAGCTCCCTGGCCCGCAACAGGCGGCGCATGATTTTGCCGCTGCGGGTTTTGGGCAAATCCGGTACGAACTCCAGCTCGCGTGGCGCCACCGCCGGTCCCAACCGGGTGCGGGCGAAACCGATCAGTTCCTTGCGCAGCGCTTCGCCAGCCGCGTAGCCGGGTTTGAGTGCCACGAACGCCTTGATAATCTGACCGGCGAACAGATCCGGCTTACCGATCATGCCAGCCTCGGCCACCGCCGGATGTTCCAGCAGCACGCTCTCGATCTCGAACGGTCCGATCAAGTGGCCAGCGGTTTTGATGACGTCGTCGGCGCGGCCCAGGAACCAGTAATAACCGTCTGCGTCGCGGGTGGCCAGATCGCCGGTCAGATACCAGCCATCGACGAAGCAGCGCCGGTAACGTTCCTCGTCGTCCAGGTAGCCGCGAAATAGCGAGGGCCAGCCGACCCGCAACGCCAGCTCGCCTTCCATGTCAGCATCGAGAAGGTCCACACCGCCCTCCCGCCGGCGCCGGACGATAGCGGCCTCGATACCGGGCAGCGGCCGCCCCATCGAACCGGGCCGAATGTCCCGAGTGCGGGTGTTGGCGATCATGATGGCGCCGGTTTCGGTTTGCCACCAGGTATCGTGAAAGGGCTGACCCAGGGTTTCCAGACCCCAGACCACACCTTCGGAATGCAGCGGCTCGCCGACACTGGCGGTGAAGCGCAGCGCACTCAAGTCGTGGCCCCGGGCCAGTTCGGCCCCGGCCTTCATCAACATGCGGATGGCGGTTGGCGCGGTGTACCAGACGTTCACCCGTTCCCGTTCGAGGATGGCGTACCAGCGGTTGGCCTCGAATTCAGCCTCGTCCACCACCAGGGTCGCGCCGTTCGCCAGTGGGGCGATGATGCCGTAGGACACGCCGGTGACCCAGCCCGGATCGGCGGTGCACCAGTACACATCCCCAGGGCGCAGATCGAGCACCCATCGGCCGGTCAGGCGGTGGGCGACCACCGCGTCGTGAACGTGAATCGCGCCCTTGGGCGAGCCGGTGGTGCCGCTGGTGAAATGGAGCAGCGCCCAGTCCTCCGGGTCGGTGAACGGGATGACGAATTGGTCGGACTCGGCTTCCAGCAGGGCGTGGAACGAATCGACGTCCGGCTCCGCGCCGTCCCCGTCGGTGAGTAGCACCTGCGCCAAATCCGGTAGCACGCTGCGTTGCGCCCGCACCTTGCGCTCGTACAGAAGCCTCGTGGTAACCAGCACCCGCGCCCGGCTGTTGGCCAGTCGCACCCGCACCGGTTCTGGCCCGAAGGCGGAAAACAGCGGGCAGAACACCGCGCCAGCCTTCAGCGCGCCCAACGCGGCGATGTACAATTCGGGAATCCGCCCGGCCAACGCGCAAATCCGGTCGCCACGCCGGATGCCCAATCGGTTCAGCCCATTGGCGAAGCGGTTGCTCGACCGGGCCAGTTCGGCGTAGCTGAACTCGCGCCGCTCGCCATTTTTACCCAGCCAGCGCAAGGCAGTCGCTTCGCCTCGCCCAACCCGAACCTGTCGGTCCACCGCTTCGTGGGCGATGTTCAGACCGCCGTCGGGCAAGCCCTCCAGTTCGGCGCGGGCCGCTTCCCAGGAAAAACAGGTCCGCGTCGTCGCGTCATCCGCAAAATTCGGTGCTGGCTCGTCCGGTTCCAGAGTCTTGCGTATCGTCGTCCAGGTCATGCCGGTTCCTCGCATTCGGGTCGTCGGGAAGCATTATTGTTAGGGAAAAACCGCGGGACCGCCACGCCCTTCGCATCGGTCCATGCCGCCGTAGTCGAATCGGGTTACCATAGCGCGCAGAATTAACCCCGCCGGCCAACCCGGACGGTTTTCCTCGCGCGAGAAGCACCTCATGACCATTCGCAATCTCGAATACTTGTTCAAGCCCCGCTCCATCGCGGTCATCGGTCGCGGCAAAGCCATTGACGGTCCCGACGCTATCCTGGAGTTCAACTTGATCGAAGGCGGTTTCAAAGGGCCGGTGATGCCGGTCAATCCGGACCAGCGGTCCATTTCGGGCGTGTTGGCCTACAAGGACATCGCCAGCTTGCCGGTCACGCCGGATCTGGCGATTTTGACCACCCCGCTCGATGAGGCTCCGACCCTGATCGGCGAATTGGGGTCGCGCGGGACCAAGGCGGCGCTACTGATCAGCCGCGACGTGCTGCAAGACCATCGCGGCGTCAAATCGGCGCTGCTCAGCCCGGAAATGCTGCGCAAATACCCGGACGAGGGCGAATCCCTGAAGCAAAGGATTCTGGAGGCTGCCAGACCCTATCTGCTGCGCATCATGGGGCCGGATCACCTGGGTTATTCGGCGCCGTTGGCCAATGTGAACGCCAGTCTGAATGCGACCCGGCCGCAGCCGGGCCACATCGCGCTGCTGTGCCAGTCCGCCGCCATCACGCGCAGCGTGATCGACTGGGCCACCGACCGCGGTATCGGTTTCTCGCACGTGATTTCGGTGGGCGTGCGCTGGGACGTCGACTTGGGTGACCTGATCGATTACCTGCTGCGGGACAGCAATACCCGCGCCATCCTGATGTACATGGAGAACACTCGCAACCGCCGCAAATTCGTATCTGCCGCCCGCGCCGCCGCCCGGGTGAAACCGGTAATCGTGCTCAAGCCGCGCGACTTTCGCGCCGGCCCGGTCGAGGACGCGGTGTATGACGCAGTATTCCAGCGAGCTGGCATCCTGCGGGTGAACAACATCGAGCAACTGTTCACCGCCGCCGAGACCCTGGCCACCGCCAAGCCGGTCTACAGCAACCGGTTGACCATCGTTAGCAACAGCTACAGCCTGGCGTTGCTGACCAGTGATACCTTGCTGCGGCATGGTGGACGTCTGGCCGAAATCAGCGACGCCACCCGCGAGCAACTGGCGCGTGCCTGCCGTCCCGATTATCCGATTGAAAATCCAGTGGATTTGGGTGATGCGGCCGGCCCGGAGGAGTACGGCAAGGCGCTGGATCTGCTGTTGCAGGAACCGGGGGCCGACGGCGTGCTGGTGGTCCATGCGCCGGCTTCGGTGAATCGGTCGGAAGAGTGCGCCAAGGCGGTGGTCGAGCGGGCCAAGAGCCGGCGGATGATGATGACCTGCTGGGTCGGCGAGGCGTCGGTGGAACCGGCTCGCGAACGATTCAAGGATGCTCACATCCCGACCTATCAGGCGCCCGGCGAGGCGGTGGAAGCGTTCATGCGGCTGGCCCAACATCGGCGCAATCAGGAACTGCTGATTGAGACCCCGCCCTCGATCCCGGAAGAGTTTACTCCCGATCCCGAGTCCGCCCGCCGCACGATCCAAATCGCCCTGACTGCCGGCCGCCGCCGGTTGAACGCCTACGAGACCAGCCAGGTGTTAAACGCCTATCAAATCCAGACGGTGCCGCTCCATTTCGCCTCGACGCCGGAAGCAGCTTCCAATATCGCTTTGGAATTGCGCGAGCCGGTGGCGCTCAAGATTCTGTCGCCCGACATCGTCAACAAATCCGAGGTTGGCGGGGTAACCTTTGGGCTGAAGAATCCGCTGGAGGTGTTGGTGGCCGCCACCCGCATGTTGGAACAGGTGCGCGAGTTTGCGCCCGAGGCAGTCATTGACGGCTTCGCGGTGCAGCCGATGCAATCCCGGCACGGCGCTTACGAATTGATGATGGGGGTGCGCACCGGCCGCCGGTTCGGACCGGTGATCTTCTTTGGCCAGGGCGGCACCGAAGCCGAGGTGATTGATGATGTCGCCTATACGTTGCCGCCGCTGAACATGCAACTCGCGCGCGATCTGATGTCGCGCACCCGGCTGTACCGCCAGCTCAGCACCAATCGTGGCCGGCCAGTGGACTTGGACGACATCGCCCTGACCCTGATCAAGGTTTCGCAAATGGTGGTGGACCTGGCCGAAGTGGTCGAGATGGACATCAATCCGATTTGGGTCTACTCGGATCGCATGTTGGCCCTGGATGCCAACATCCTGATCGAGCCCGCCACAGAGCCGGCGATGCAACGGTTGGCGATTTCCCCCTATCCGAAGGAACTGGAGAAGCGCTACGATTTGCCAGACGGCCGCGCCTTCCTGATCCGGGCGATTCTGCCCGAGGACGAGCCGCGGTTGCAGGAATTGGTCAAGCGTCTTCCTTCCGAGGATGTGCGGATGCGGTTTTTCCAGCCGCTGCGCGAACTGCCCCACGAGATGGCCGCGCGCTTGACCCAGCTCGATTACGAGCGGGAGATGGCGCTCATCGTCACCGAACCCGATTCCCTGCCCGGCAAGGGCAAAGTCTGGGGGGTGGTGCGCTGCAACGCCGATCCGGACATGGAGAAGGCCGAGTATTCGATCCTGGTGGACCGGCACATGACCGGTCTGGGGTTGGGGCCGATGCTGATGCGGTACATCATCGAGTACGCCAAGAGGCGCGGCATGAAGGAACTATACGGCGAGGTCTTGCGGGAGAACGAGTCCATGTTGCGGCTCAACCGCGTCTTCAAATTCAATATCCACGCCACGCCCGACGATCCCGGCGTGCTGCATGTGAGCCTGCCGCTGGTTTGAAGGATCGAACGACGTGGAGTCGTGCGAGATGGCCGATCCCCGGGTTCTGGTGACTGGCGTTCTGCTCGCCGGCGGCCGCGCCGAGCGGATGGGCGGGCGCGACAAGGGCCTGTTGCCGCTGGCCGGCGAACCGCTGATTGCCCACGCTGTCCGCCGGCTAAAGCCGCAGGTCGCGGAGTTGCTGATCAGCGCCAACCGGCATCTGGAAACTTACCAGCGGTTCGGTTGTCGGGTGATTAGCGATGACGCGGAGGAATGCTTTCGGGGTCCGCTGGCGGGGATGCTGGCGGCGTTGCGCGCGGTGACGACCCCCTGGGTACTGACTGCGCCCTGCGATTCGCCGCTGTTGCCGCCGGATTATGCCGCACGGATGCTGACGGCGTTGGAGAAAGCGGAGATGGTTGCCAGCGTGGTTTGCGGCGAAGGGCGCCGGCAGCCGGTGTTTGCCTTGGTGTCGGTCGGTTTACGCGATGATTTAACCGCCTGGCTGGCGAACGGGCAGGGCGGCGTGGGCCGCTGGCTGCAACGACATCGGCCGGTTCCCGTAGAATTTCCCGACCGACCGGGATTGTTCCGCAACATCAATACTCCGGAAGAGCTGGCCCGGCTGGAGGCGGAGTGGGGGAGTTTGGAGGGTGCGACATGACCCGATATGAACCGAGATGGTAACCATGGCGGATGCCGACGCCCGCGCCACGGCCCGCCGCCACACCACGCAGTTGTTGAAGATGCTGCGCGGCTACGGGCCAACTGCCGAACCGGAACCGACTTCGGAGTCACCAGCCGCCGTATCGCCACCAACCGCGGTCGCCGAGGCGTCGTCCGCCTATCTTCGGCTGTTGGACGTGGCCTCAGCCCCGCCGCCACCCTCCTCGCCGCCGCGCCCGCGCGGTGGGCCGGGTTCCGTCCCGACAGTGGGCGAGGTTCTGCGCCACCCGTCAGGGGTGCTGGGACAACTCATGGCGCGGGCGGACCAGCTGGCCAGGCTTAGTCAGATCTTTCGCGCCTATCTGCCGCCACATCTGCGCGATCACGCCGTATTGGTCCGGCTCGATGCGGAGGGTTGGGAAGTGCAAACCGATTCGCCGAGTTGGGCGACCCGGCTGCGCTACGCTTTACCCACCATCCGCCAGGCGCTGGGCCAGCAAGTCGGCATGACGTTGCCCAAGCCGCGGATTCGCGTGGTCCCGGCAGCCGAACCCGCCCAACCTCAGCGTCCGCGCCTGACGCTAACCCGGCGTAACGCCGAGGTGCTGGAAGCCGCCGCCCGCACGCTGACGGACCCGCGATTGGGGGCGGCTCTGCGCCGGTTGGCGGCGCATGGTCGCGCGGGACCGGCATCCAAGGCCTGAAGAATTCGATGCGGAATCGCTACCCTCCAACCATTGCCGCTCATGGCCTTTTACAGCTACCAGAGTAACCGCCTGGAAATTCTGGCCGACCGACTGGCTGATTTGTCGCGCCAACCCTTGCGGTCGCCGCTGGCGCACGAAGTCGTGGTGACCTCGGGCAGCGGTCTGGCGCGTTGGCTTGGGTTGCGACTGGCCGACCAGCAGGGGGTGTGCGCCAATTTTGGCTTCCAGTTGCCGGCGACTTTTCTGTGGACGATGGCCCGGGCGGTATTGCGCCAGTTGCCCTTGACCTCCAGCTTCGACCGGCCGGTGTTGCACTGGCGATTGATGGCGCTGCTGCGGGATTTGGAGGAGATGCCGTGCTTCGCGCCGGTGCGGGCCTATCTGGGCGATGGCCGCGACGAATTTCGCCGCTACGAGCTGGCCGGTCGCATCGCCGACTGCTTCGACCAGTATCTGGTCTATCGGCCCGACTGGATCACCCGCTGGGAAAGGGGCGACGAGGATCACTGGCAGGCGGAATTGTGGCGGTTGCTGGCGTGCGGCGACGAGGCGCATCGAGTCCAGGTGCAAGCCCGGTTCCATGCGGCGTTGACGCAGGGCTCGTTCGACCGTCGCCAGTTGCCGGAACGGGTCAGCGTCATCGGCGTGTCCGCCCTGCCACCGCTGGATGTGGAGTTGCTGGCGGCGCTGGGGCGACATCTCGACATCCATTTGTTTCTGCTCAACCCCTGTCAGGAATACTGGGGCGACATTCAGGCCGAGCGCGATCTCGCCCGGCTGGGGGAGGAGATCGATCCCGACGAGGCCTATCTGACGGTTGGTCATCCGCTACTGGCCTCGCTGGGCAAGCAGGGACGGGATTTCATCGACCTGCTGAACGCCTGGCCGCGCGTCGAGTGGGAGGGCTTCGTCGAACCGGAGGGCGACGCTCTGTTGCACCGGTTGCAGGCTGATATCCTGCATTTGCGGGAGCGGGGCGGCGACGAACATCCGCCGCTGCCGCTGTCGTCCGAGGATCGTTCGCTCCAGATCCACGCCTGCCACGGGCCGATGCGCGAAGTCGAGGTCCTGCACGATCAGTTGTTGGCGCTGTTCGCGGCGGACCCGGCGCTGCGGCCTGCCGACGTAATCGTGATGACGCCCGACATCGCCCGCTACGGGCCGCTGATCGAGGCGGTGTTCGCCAGTGCGCCGCGCGAGCGGTGGATCCCGTTCAGTATCGCTGACCGGGGCGCGCCCGCCGAGGAGCCGCTGGTCGAAGCCTTGTTCGCGCTGCTGGATTTGAGCGGCGGACGGTTCGACGCCAGCCAGGTGCTGAGTCTGCTGGAGTTGCCAGCGGTGCGGCGGCGGTTCGGGTTGGACGACGCCGATTTGACCCGGATTCGTCGCTGGACCCGGGACGCCGGCATTCGCTGGGGCCTCGACGCCCGGACCAAGGTGCTCTGGGAGTTGCCAGACACCGCCGAACATACCTGGCGGATGGGGCTGGACCGGCTCCTGCTCGGTTACGCGCTGCCCGGATACGGACGGGACTTGTATGCTGGCATCCTGCCCCACGACGAGGTGGAAGGTGGCGAGGCGGAGGCGCTTGGGCAGTGGCAAACCTTCGTCGAGGCGTTATCTGAGCTGGATGCCCAGATGCGGGAATCCCGGTCGCTGGCGGCTTGGGTGGAGAGCCTGCATGCGGTGCTAAACCGGTTTTTTGCACCCAGGGACCGCGAGGAGAACGAAATCCAGGGGCTGCGCGCCGTGCTGGAAACCCTGCGTGCCGACGCCGAACAGGCGGGATTCACCGAACCGGTAGGGTTGGCGGTGGTCAAGTCGGCCCTGCGCGACGGGTTGAACGCTGCGGAGAGCCCGGCGGGGCGGTTTCTGATTGGCAATGTGACCTGCTGCGCCCTGGTCCCGATGCGCAGTATTCCATTCCCGGTGGTGGCCGTGCTCGGGATGAGCGATGACGCTTATCCGCGCCGGCACCGGCCGGTGGATTTCGATCGGATGGCGACCCGGTTCCGACGGGGTGACCGCGCCCGTCGCCACGACGACCGCTATCTGTTTTTGGAAACCCTGCTGTCGGCCCGACGCTGTCTCTATATCAGCTACGTTGGCCAGAGCATCCGCGACAATACGCCGCTGCCGCCCTCGGTGTTGATCAGCGAGCTGCTGGATGTGGTGGATCGGAGTTTTTATTGTCCCGGTGGTGGCCGACCTCGCGAGCAACTGGTGACGCGCCATCCACTGCAAGCTTTCAGTCGCCGGTATTTCGGCGATGACGACTGCCTGTTCAGCTACGCGCGGGAATTGACCGAGGCCAGCCGCCGGGCTGGACGGGGCGAGCGCAACCCGGCGCCGTTACTGACGGTGGAACTGCCGGAGCCAGAACCGGTTCTGCGGCGAGTGACTCTGGAAAGTCTAACGGGATTCTTTCGCAATCCGGCTCGGTGGTTGTTGCGGGAGCGGCTCGGCATCCGGCCTGGCGAGGGCGAAGATGCGCTGGAGACCCGCGAGCCATTCGTGCCGAATGGGTTGGAGAACTATCAACTGCTGGAGCAAATGCTGGAACTGCACCGGGATGGACGGGCGGTGGCCGAGATTCAGGCGGTGGCGCGGGGGAGTGGGGCGCTGCCACACGGTCAGGTCGGTAATTGCGTGTTCGTCCAGGCCCAGGACCGAGTGACGCGGTTTGCCGGACGTTTGGGGCGGGTGTTGCCGCGTCGGGACCCGGAACCGGTGGACGTGGAACTGAAACTGGGTGATTTCGAGTTGAGCGGGCGCTTGACTGGGATAACGCCGGGAGGGCGGGTAGGGTATCGACTGGCGTCGATCAAGGCCAACGATTACCTGAATCTGTGGCTGTATCACTTGGCGCTGAACATTGCGGCCCCTGAAGGCATGACGCTGCAAAGCCGTTGGGTGGCGGAAGACAAGGAAGTGCTGCTGGACCCGGTCGAGGATGCAGCCGCGCATCTGCGGGTGCTGCTGGGGTGGTACTGGCGAGGGACGCGGCGCCTGCTGCATTTTTTCCCCAAGAGCGCGCTGGCCTATGTCGAGGCGCTCCGCAAGGACCAGCATCAGGATGTGGATAAAGCCCTGCGAGGGGCGCGGCGTCAATGGGAAGGGGATGATTTTGACCGAGTTACGCCGGAACGCGAGAATATCTATTACCAATTGGCGTTTCGGGATACCGATCCGCTGGATGCGGAATTCGAAGCGGTGGCGGTGGCGGTGTTCATGCCGATTTTCGAGGCCCGGGGTCAAGGCTGATCCGCGCTTCCTCTTCAGGGCGGGCAGGAGAATGGCGATGGGGAAGGAGGTGATTTTTGCGAGACGGGGTCTAGCCAATGACCGTTGAAGGTTGTAGCATTCGCTCCTTCATTTCATCATGGGGCAGTAGCTCAGCTGGGAGAGCGCCGCGTTCGCAATGCGGAGGTCGAGGGTTCGATCCCCTTCTGCTCCACCATACACAAGGGCTCGGATAGTCTCCGGGCCCTTTTTCTTGCCCGAAATCCCCGCGCCACGCGGGGTTCCAACCATCCGTGCTGCGGGTGGCCTGCTGCCGAAACGCCCGGATTTCAGCGTTTCTGGCTCCAGATCTGTCTCTATTCTCTGTTTGGCCTGCGGGTAGGCGCAGTTTTGGCTCTCGCAAAATCAACAACTTACGTGCACCAGTTCATCGTCAACCAAGGCCACCGGTCAGGCATCAAACGCCGTTACCACCTCTCGCTGCGCCACCCAGTCGGTCGGCAGCGGATTGCGCTGAAACCACAGCAGACTCATGCACCGGGGCTGTTGGCCGGCGAGGATGGTCTGGATGATGGCAGGCTCTAGCAGCGTCAGACGCAGTAGTTCATTGACCGTCGAGTGGTGCAGTCCTTCCTTCTGGGCGATCTCGCTGCCACTGCCAACCACGCCGTCGTCCAGCAACTGCTGCCAGTAGAAGGCCCGCGTCAGTGCCACCAGCAGCGGCTGATCGATCTGGCTGGCCACCTTGCCGGGGGACTCTGCCTGCCCATCGGGCCGCACCACCACCTTGCTGGCGCCGCGCTTGCGGATTTTCAGCGGGATGAAGGTGGACATCTTTACCTGCCCTCCGTCACGGCGCTCGCGGGCGACGGGGCTGCCCACGGTCTGCACTTTCGGTTTCATGCCTTCACCTCCTGTTGCTCCCATTCCTGCAATTCCGCGCCAATCGTGCCGGGCATCAGCTCGCTCGCCAGTTCCTGCCAGCCCTGATCGCGCCAGATGATTTCCAGCCCGCCATCGGCAATCACCACGCGCTCGATCAGCAGTTGCGCCAGTCGGCACTGCTCCGCTGGAAACAACTCCTGCCACAGGCTGGCCAGATTGCGCATCGGCAGCACGACCTGCGGCTCGGTAAGGTCTGGCCGGATGTACTGCATCCGGTCCCACACCGATTGCACGATGTGCGGTGCCGACAGTGCCGCCACGATTTGCTGCGTGACCAGTTCTTCAATCGGCGCTGCTGGCAACGGCCCGTGGCTGCTTGCCCACGCGCCAAAGCGCCGGTGTTTGATCGGGCTGTAGTAGCGATAGGTCTTGCCCTTTTTGACCGTGTAGCTGGGCACCAGCCGTTCGCCATCGACCGTGAACAGCAGGCCGCGCAGCAGTACCGGATCACGTTGGCGGTCGTTGGTCTCGCGCCTGCGCTCAATGCCATCGGTGGCGATCAGGGCGTGGGCCGCGTCCCATTGGCTCTGCGTGATGATGGGCTGGTGCTGGCCCGGGAAGCTCTGGCCCTTGTGCACGATCTCGCCCAGGTACATCCGGTTGTGCAGCATCTTGTAGATGGTCTGCTTGGTGAAGGGCTTACCGCCCTTGGTGAGCACGCCTTCCGCGCCGTAGGCCTTGGCCATCAGCGTGGCCGAGCGCACAGTCACGAAGTCGTCGAAGATGCGGCGCACCAGGGCAGCCTCGACTTCGTTGATGACCAGCAGGCGGTCACGGACGTCGTAACCCAGCGGTAGCGGCCCACCCATCCACATCCCCTTGGCCTTGCTGGCGGCGATCTTGTCGCGGATGCGCTCGCCCGTGACCTCGCGTTCGAACTGGGCAAATGACAGCAACACGTTGAGCATCAGCCGTCCCATGGATGTGGCTGAATTGATCTGCTGCGTGACAGTGCTGAAACTGACCCGGTGGCGGTCGAACACATCGACCATGCGCGCAAAATCGGCCAGCGAGCGTGACAGCCGGTCGATCTTGTAAACGACCACGATGTCGACCTTGCCCATCTGGATGTCGGCCATCAGGCGCTTCAAGGCCGGCCGATCCATATTGCCGCCGGAAAACCCACCATCGTCGTAATCGTCAGCCACGGCAATCCACCCCTCGTGGCTCTGGCTCTTGATGAAAGCGTGTCCGGCTTCCTTCTGGGCATCGATGGAATTGAAAGACTGGTCCAGCCGTTCGTCGCTGGACACACGGCAGTACACTGCGCAGCGTTTGGGTGATACGAGCAATGGCGCGTTCATTGAGCACCTACCTTGCTGCCACGCAGGCCGTTGAGGAAGGCCAGCACCTCGGCGTGCCAGTTGGTGGTGTCGCCCTTGTCGTCGCTGGCCGCCAGCCGCACCGCCGTGGGCATGCCAGGGAAGTCGTCCTCGCGCGGCACGATCTGCTTGGCGAAGCGAAAGACGCGCGTGCCGTCGTCCCAGACCTGCTCCTTCATCCACTCGTTGTAGAAGCGGATGATGTCCGGATGCGAGCGGTAGTTGACGGTGAGCTTGACCTGCTTGCACTGGCCGTTGTCGAACAGTGCCGGGAATTCCAGAATGTTGCGGATAGTCGCGCCGCGAAAGCGGTACAGGCCCTGGTCGTCGTCGCCCACCACGCACAGATTGCGGCGCTCACCAGCGAGCAGCAAAATGATGCGCTCCTGAATGGTGTTGGTGTCCTGGTACTCGTCCACCATCAGGTGGGTGAGCCTTTCGCGCAGTTGCGCCAGCACCTCGGGGTGCTTCTCCAGCAGCCGCAGCGCCTCGTACTGGATGCCGGAGAAGTCCAGTGAGTTGTGCTCGTGCAGAAGCTCCTGGTACTTGGCAAAGCAGGTGGCCAGAGCGCGGATTTCCACCTCGGGTGCTACAGCCAGCGCGGCCGCATCGAGCGCCTCCTCGCATCTCTACGGCGACGACATGCCGGATATCCCGCCCGGCACCCCTGATCCGGACGGCGGTGACGGCGTGGGCACAGGTGCGGGAAGTGGTGGTCAAGGGCGCACTGGCAAGGGGACTTCGCGCGGCGGTGGCCAGGGCAATGGAGGCGGCCACGGCGGCTCAGGTGGCCACGGCACCGCTGGTGACAAAGGCGGCGGCAAAGGCGGCGGTCAGGGAAAGAGGACGCCCGGCCACGCAGGCGGGCGTCCATTCATTTCCTACGTCGGCACGCATCCCGATGATGATGGCCCCGATCCCGATGGCCTCGATCAGGCGGCACGGATGCAGATTGAGGGGCGTGCAATCGACCTGATCATTGGTCTTGAGCCAGCGCTGCGCCGCACTCCGGAAGGCAACCCGGGTTTTGACCTCTTCGAAGCCGACAGTGGTGGCAGGCAGATGCGCTGGGTCGAAGTGAAGTCGATGACGGGCACTTTGGAAGATCGCCCCGTGGGACTGTCACACACGCAATTCGACTGCGCGCGCGAAAAGGGCGATGCGTACTGGTTGTACGTGGTCGAGCACGTTACCGATCCGGCGCAAGCCCGTGTGCTCAGAATCCAGAACCCCGTCGGCCACGCCCGGACGTTCACGTTCGACCATGGCTGGAGCGAGATCGCTCGAACTGATCCGCCTCGGTGATGTACCACTCGGCCAAATCGTCGAATCTGCGCCCTCAAGGCCGAGGCGTTACTATCTGGCTCGGACTACGGACGCGGGTTCGGTTCCGTGTTCCACCACCATATTCAAGGGCTCGGAAATTCTCCGGGCCCTTTTTCTTGCCCGAAATCCCCGCGCCACGCGGGGTTCCGGCCATCCGTGCTGCGGGTGGCCTGCCACCGAAACGCCCGGATTTCAGCGTTTTTGGCTCCAGAGCCGTCTCTATTCTCTGTTTGGCCTGCGGGTAGGCGCAGATGGTGGCCTAGCAAAATCAACCACTTACGCACAGCGGTTCATCGTCAACCAAGGCGACCGGTCAGGCATCAAACCCCGCCACCACGTCCTGCTGCGCCACCCAGTCGGTCGGCAGCGGTGCGCAGCAACAGGCTTTGGGCGGGCGAGAGTTTGAGCAGGGTGTTCATGGTCGCCTCCTTCACTTGGCCTGGCCGTCGAAGATCGCCAGCAGCTCATCCAGCGCCTGATTCACCCTGCCAAGGTCGCCCACGTGGCACCAGTGGATGGCCTCCGGGTCGTGGCCGAAGTGGTCGTCGGCCAGTTGCTGCAGCCGGTCCAGCTTGATGTGGATGGCGGCGGCGCGGGCGAGATAGGCGTCGGTGGCAGTGGGCTTGGTGTTCATCGTGGGGCTCCTTGGTTGGTGGATGACGCCACCATTCACGCGCTGAACGATCAAGAAGCCAAGCGTTGCCAAATAGGGTAATCATTCATTTATAGGGGCAATGGAATGGTTATTTACCCCAATTAAGAGTACGATTACCCCATTTACGGCCCCCGAGATCCTTCATGCACTCACTTTTGCCCGACTACCTCGCCAAGCTGCGCTTTGATGCCCAGCAACTGGCGACGCTGCGCGCTCTGGGCGAGTACCGGGGCAAGCAGCAGCTGTATGTGGCGCAGTCGCCGGAGGTGTTGAGCGACTTGCGGCAGGTTGCCGTAGTGGAGTCCACCGAGTCATCCAATCGGCTGGAGGGGGTTGTGGTGGCGGCGCACCGGCTGAAGTCACTGGTGCTCAAAAACGCCACACCGCAGAGCCGCTCCGAACAAGAGGTGGCGGGCTATCGTGACGCGCTGGGCCTGATCCACGAAAGCGGCGAGCAAATGCCGTTTTCAGAGGGCACTGTCCTGCAGCTTCACGGCATTCTGTATCGCTACATGCCGCAGCCGGGCGGGCACTGGAAAGCCACCAACAACGACATCGTCGAGCGCCACCCCGATGGCAGCTCGCGCATCCGCTTCCGGCCCGTGGCGGCGCATCTCACGCCCATGGCGATGACCGACTTGATTGCGCGTTACCGCACGGCGCTGGATCAACATCTGGCCGACCCGCTGGTGCTGGTGCCGCTGGTCATCCTCGATTTTCTCTGCATCCACCCCTTCCCGGATGGCAACGGCCGCATGGCACGGCTGCTCACCCTGCAGTTGCTCTATCACTTCGACTACGCGGTAGGTCGCTTCATCAGTCTGGAGCGCATCTTCGAAGAGTCGAAAGAGAGCTATTACGAAACGCTGGAGGCCAGCTCGCAAAGCTGGCACGAGGGCGAGCACAACATCGCCCCGTGGCTCGATTACTTCTGGGGCGCACTGCTGCGGGCCTACAAGGAATTCGAGGAGCGTGTCGGCACTATCGAACGTGGGCGCGGTGCCAAGGGCGACCGTGTACGCGCCGAAATCCTCAAGAGAAACCTGCCGTTCTCGATCTCGGAAATCGAAGAGGCCTGCCCCGGCATCAGCCGCGATATGGTGCGCGTGATCCTTCGCACCATGAAATCCGAAGGGCTAATTGCCCCAACCGGCAAGGGTCGAAGTGCCAAGTGGGAAAAGATACAGCCATCTGTCGGGCAACTCGACACTGCCCAGCCAAATTCATCAGGGAAAACGTCATGAACCCCATCGAACAACAATTCTTCAACGACCTTGAAAAAAAGCTCTGGACCGCCGCCGACAAGCTGCGCTCGAATCTGGATGCCGCTGTCTACAAGCACGTGGTGCTCGGCTTGATCTTTCTGAAATACGTCTCCGACGCCTTCGAAGAGCGGCAGAAAGAACTGCGCGAGCAGTTCCAAAACTCCGACCATGATTACTACATGGCCCCGGAGGACTACGCCGACGACTACGAAGGCCACCTCGCCGCCGAGCTGGAAGTGCGCGACTACTACACCGAGAAAAACGTGTTCTGGGTGCCGCTGGAGGCGCGCTGGCAAACCCTGCGCGACTGCGCCCAATTGCCGCCCAAGGCACCGCTACCCTGGAACAAACCCGGCAAGGACGAGCCGGAGGAGATGCGCAGCGTCGGCTGGCTGATCGACAACGCCATGGAGGCCATCGAGCGCGAGAACGAGAAAAAGCTCAAGAACGTGCTCAACAAGGACTTCGCCCGCACGCAAATCGACAGCCACAAGCTGGCCGACCTGATCGCGCATTTCTCGGACACCGATTTCAACCGCAAAGACTACAACGGCCAGCCACTGGGCCTGAAAAGCAAAGACATCCTCGGCCACGTCTACGAATACTTCCTCGGCCAGTTCGCCCTGGCCGAAGGCAAAAAGGGCGGCCAGTACTACACGCCCAAGAGCATCGTCACGCTCATCGTCGAAATGCTGCAACCCTTCAAAGGCCGCGTATACGACCCGGCTATGGGCTCGGGCGGCTTTTTTGTGCAGAGCGAAGAGTTCATCGAACAGCACGGCGGCAAGGTAGCCAACGGCAAAACCGGCCAGATCAGCGTTTACGGTCAGGAAAGCAACCCCACCACCTGGCGCTTGGCCGCGATGAACATGGCTATCCGCGGCATCGACTTCAACTTCGGCGGCGCCCCCGGCGACACCCTGCTGAACGACCTGCACCCCGATCTGCGCGCCGACTTCGTCATGGCCAACCCGCCCTTCAACATGAAGGAGTGGTGGAACGAAAAACTGGCCAGCGACCCGCGCTGGATCGCCGGCACCCCGCCGCAAGGCAACGCCAACTTCGCCTGGCTGCAGCACATGCTCTACCACCTGGCCCCGGCGGGCAGCATGGCCCTGCTGCTGGCCAATGGCTCGATGAGCAGCAACACCAATAACGAAGGCGAAATCCGCAAGAAGCTGATCGAGGACGACTACGTGGAATGCATGGTCGCGCTGCCCGGCCAGCTCTTCACCAACACGCAAATCCCGGCCTGCATCTGGTTCCTCACTCGCGACAAGCGCAACGGCCTGGCGCTCAACAAAACCAAGCGCGACCGGCGCGGCCAGTTCCTGTTCATCGACGCCCGCCAGCTCGGCTACATGAAAGACCGCGTGCTGCGTGACTTCACAGTCGAAGACATCAAGAAGATTGCCGACACCTTCCATGCCTGGCAACTGGGCGAAGGCTATGCGGATGTGGCGGGCTTTTGCTACTCGGCCTCGCTGGATGACATCCGCAAGCACGAGCATGTGCTGACGCCGGGGCGCTATGTGGGCGCGGAAGAGCAGGAAGACGATGGAGAAGTCTTCGCCGACAAGATGGCGAGGCTGACGGCGCAATTGGCGGATCAGTTTAAGGAGAGCGCAAAGCTGGAGAGGGAGATCAAGAAGAACTTGGCGGGGTTAGGTTATGAGTGCTGACTGGCCAGAAGTTGCGCTTGGCTCGGTAACCACTTGGCTCTCCGGTGGGACACCGAATAAGGCAACGCCGTCGTTCTGGAACGGCAATATCCCTTGGATTAGCGCGAATTCAATGTACGGAACCCGCTTCAACGACTCCGACATGAGAATCACAGAAAGCGGTCTCGGCGCCGGCTCTCGTTTAGCGCCGACCAACAGCGTCTTGCTTCTAGTGCGAGGGGGCGCGCTACATAATCGACTTCCAGTTGGTATGGCTTGCCGCGACTTAGCGTTTAACCAAGATGTAAAGGCATTGATTGCCGACCCTACTAGATTGGACCCTTGGTTTTTACTTTATTGGCTTATCGGCAATGAAAGATTCCTCCTTGACGTGGTTGTCGAAGAGACTGGAATCGGCGCGGGAAAGCTAGACACAAAACGCATGCAGGCTTTGCCAATACGGCTTCCGCCAATGGATTTGCAACAAAGAATCGCCCAAGTTGCCCAATCAATTGACGACAAAATTGACCTCAACCGCCGCATCAACCAAACCCTCGAAGCCATGGCGCAAGCCATCTTCAAATCGTGGTTTGTTGATTTCGATCCGGTCAAAGCCAAGATCGCCGCCATTGCCGAAGGCAGCGACGCGCTGCGTGCCGCCATGAGCGCCATCAGCGGCAAGCCCGACGCCGAACTCGACGCCCTGCCGCCCGCGCAATACACCCAACTCGCCGCCACCGCCGCGCTGTTCCCGGATGAGATGGAGGAGTCGGAGTTGGGGGAGATTCCGAGGGGGTGGGCGGTTGAGCCGATCGGTGAACTTGTGGAATGCGTCGGCGGCGCCACGCCTGACACCAAGAATTCCGATTTTTGGGAACCCGCCGAGTATGCATGGACAACACCGAAAGACCTTTCCGGGGCCAATTCGCCAGTTCTATTAAGCACTGAGCGCAAGATCTCTAGCAAAGGCGTTGAGAAGATCGGTTCCGGTTTGTTGCCAGAGGGAACTCTTCTCATGTCATCGCGCGCACCCATTGGTTATCTCGCGCTTACCAAGATGCCTGTGGCTATCAACCAGGGCTACATTGCAATGCCGCCTGGCGGCAAATTGCCGCCGCTGTACCTCTACTTCTGGTGCAAGGAAAACCTGAGCATCATTAAGGGCAACGCAAACGGATCTACGTTCTTGGAAATTAGCAAGAAAGCATTCCGCCCAATACTGGCCCTGAATCCATCGAGTGAGTTGTTAGGTGAGTTTCCAGCCCTCTTAAGGTCCGTGATAATTTATTGTATAATAACACAATTTTTAAAATATCTTGAGGTATCCCCATGTT
>JBDHRD010000263.1:0-3176 GCA_039807425.1 Candidatus Contendibacter sp.
GCCTGGGCGACGATCACCTTGGCGGGCCGGATCAGCCGCTCGTTCAGCAGATAGCCCTTCTGCACCACCTGCATCACCGTATTCGGCTCGGCCTGGCCGGTCGGCAGCAGCGCCATCGCCTCGTGCTGGTTGGGGTCGAACTTGACGCCCAGCGGATTCACCTCGCGAGCACCGAATTTCTCCATCGCCGCAGCCAGTTGCTTCAGGGTCAGTTCGACCCCTTCTCGCAGCTTGGCCACGTCGACCTCGCCACTGGCCGCCGCCAACCCCATTTCCAGGCTGTCGCGCACCGGCAGCAATTCAGTGAAGAACCGCTCCAACGCGAATTTGTGGGCGTTTTGCACCTCGCGCTCGGTGCGCTTGCGCAGGTTCTCCATCTCGGCGTGAGCCCCCAGATACAGCTTCCAGTGCTCGTCGGCCTTGGCCAGCGCCTGGTCCAGGTCCTGGCGCAGGGCATCGAATTCCTTGCAGTTGACGACAATTCCGGCTTCTTCCTCGGCGGTGGCTGGAATCTCTGGCGCGGTCGTGGTTTGCGCAAAGGGGTGAGGCGCCACCGCGGCCTCCGGCTGAGCGCGGGACTCCGGCGTGGGGTCTGCTTGGGTCATGATCGTTCTCCATACCGATAAAATTCATTCGGGCGGACAAGCGCCGCCCCTGCTCGATAGGAGTTGGGGTTCAATCGCGGAAATTCAAGGCCAGGCAGGCGGATTCGACCGGCAGGGGGCCGGCTGAAGAATGCTCCACCAGCGGCGCTAGTCCATCTGTCCAGCGAGCACCCGCCGGAGAGCGTCGGCCAGCGAATCGGCGGGAAAACTGGTCAGCCCGTCCGGCCCGGACCAGATGGCCAGTTGGTGAGTGGGGTAGAACAGTACCCAGTCCCACTCGCTGGCCACTGTCAGATGGCAGCCCTCAGCCAGCGCATCTGGCGGCAGGCTCAATGCCTGGATAGCCTGGACATCCACGGCCCGCTCCTGATAGCGCTCCGCGCTGAGACTCGTCATCGCTCGGTCCTCCCGAAATCGTATTTTTTTCAGTTTAACACCGGCTCGCACCATTCGTGCCTCCAGCCGATACTATACGCTATGCCCGCCACGCGCTCCGCTGGCACGCCGTTCAACCCTGCCCCAAGGCTCGACCCATGCGCTCAAATATTCTCAGCGTCGGTCTGGTGCAACAGGCCATCAGCGCCGACCGCGCCGCCAATCTGGCCGCCAGCATTACCGGTATCCGTGATCTGGCTGGTCACGGCGCGCACCTGATCCTGCTGCCGGAATTGCATACCGGTTTGTATTTCTGCCAGACCGAGGATGCCGCCCTGTTCGATCTGGCCGAACCGATTCCCGGTCCCACCACCGAGGAACTGGGCGCGGTGGCCCGCGAGCTGGGCGTCGTGCTGGTCGCTTCGCTGTTCGAGCGGCGCGCGCCCGGGTTGTATCACAATACCGCCGTGGTGCTGGAGCGCGATGGGAGCATCGCCGGACTCTATCGGAAGATGCACATCCCCGACGACCCTGGCTATTACGAGAAATTCTATTTCACCCCCGGCGATCTCGGCTTCACCCCCATCGAGACCTCAGCAGGCCGGCTCGGGGTGCTGGTGTGCTGGGATCAGTGGTTCCCCGAAGCGGCGCGGCTGATGGCGCTGGCCGGCGCGGAAGTGCTGCTGTATCCGACCGCCATCGGCTGGAATCCCCAGGATGAAGAGGACGAGCGGCAGCGGCAATGGGAGGCATGGTTCCTCATCCAGCGGGCGCACGCGGTCGCCAACGGTATTCCGGTAGTGGTCTGCAATCGGGTCGGGTTCGAGCCAGACCCGTCTGGCCAAACTCCCGGCGTGCAATTCTGGGGCGGCAGCTTCGTCGTCGGCCCGCAGGGCGAATGGCTCGGCGCCACTCCACCCGCTCAGCCGGCCACGCTGGCGGTGGAACTGGATTTAAGCCGCTCCGAGCAGGTGCGGCGGATCTGGCCCTATCTGCGCGACCGGCGGATCGATGCCTACGGGGGATTGCTGCAGCGGTATCTGGATCGCCAAGCAGTCTGAATCACGGATTGCCACGGATGCCACGGATGCCACGGATGCCACGGATGCCACGGATTGTCCTGTGATCTATGTCATCCAATTCATCCGTTTAATCCGTGATTCAGACATTCCGAGAAACGCCATCGCTCCCGAATTTAACCCGGGCTAAAGCTATCCCATGGGCTGGTTGAATAAACTGGTTGAATATATCCTATAATTTATCGTCCGAAGTTACCCGACACCGCGCAACACTACCGATCCCGTACATGCCACGCCACCCAAGCCAGCCGTTCCCCAGCCATTCCCGCAAGGCGGACCTGATCCCCGAGGGTTTGGAAACCGGCTGATTCGTCAACCCCGACCGTTTTTATCCACGCAAGCCTCAATCATCCGCCGGGCATCACGCCGAGGAGCCGAAGTATGGAGATCATCAAAACCGACGTTGCCATCGTCGGCGCGGGAGGGGCGGGGCTGCGCGCCGCCATCGCGCTCGCCGAAGCCGACCCAAAACTACGCATCGCATTGATTTCAAAAGTCTATCCGATGCGTAGCCACACCTGCGCCGCCGAAGGCGGAGCCGCCGGCGTCATCAAGCCCGATGACAGCCTCGATCTGCATTTCAACGACACCGTGGGTGGCGGCGACTGGCTGTGCGACCAGGACGCGGTCGAGTACTTCATCAACGAAGCCCCCAAGGAACTGATCCAACTGGAGCACTGGGGCTGTCCGTGGAGCCGCGAACCGGATGGGTCGGTGGCGGTGCGGCCGTTCGGCGGGATGAAAATCAAGCGCACCTGGTTCGCCGCCGACAAATCGGGTTTTCACATCCTCCACACCCTGTTTCAAACCTCGCTTAAGTATCCGACCATCCAGCGGTTCGATGAGTATTACGCCACCGATCTGCTGGTGGACGATGGCCGTTGCCAGGGATTCACCGCGCTGGAAATCCGCAGCGGCCAGATCAAGCAGTTCCAGGCGCGGGCGGTGATCATCGCGGCGGGCGGCGGCGGGCGCATGTTCCCGTTCACCACCAACGGCGCCATCAAGACCGGCGACGGCATGGCCCTGGCCTATCGCGCCGGCGCGCCGCTCAAGGACATGGAATTCGTCCAGTACCATCCGACCGGCCTGCCCAACACCGGCATTCTGTTGACCG
>JBDHRD010000264.1:0-3143 GCA_039807425.1 Candidatus Contendibacter sp.
ATGCCGAAACCGAGGTGCGAGGACGAAGCCCGCGCCTGCTGTGGGCCGAACGCCAGCCGGAGACCTATTTCGAAACCTTGTGGCGGGCCGCCAGCTGCGAGGGAGTATGGCAGGGCGAGTTCTGGGTCCGGTGCAAGAACGGTGAACACCGCGCCGCGCTGGCCAGTCTGGGCGCGGTACGCGATGTGGAAGGCCGCATCACCCATTACGTCGGCATCGCCACCGACATCACCGCTCTGAAGGCCGCCGAGCGACGCATCGAGCGCCTGGCCTACTACGACACCCTGACCGATCTTCCCAATCGGGGGTTGCTCGCCCAGCGGGCGGAAATGGCGATGGCGATGGTGGCGCGACGCGGCGCGGCCTTGGCGGTGCTGTTTCTCGACCTGGACCGGTTCAAGGAAGTCAACGATTCATTAGGCCACGCCGCGGGCGATGCCCTGCTGGTGCAGGTGGCGGACCGGCTTCAGTTGCTCGTCCGGGCGGAGGACACGGTGTCCCGGCTGGGCGGTGACGAGTTCGTACTGTTGTTGCTGGAGGTCGACCAGGAGGGCGCGCTGCGGGTGGCGGAAAAAGTGCTGGCCGCCTTCCGCCAGCCGTTCGAGGTAGCCAGCCACCACCTGAACGTGACCGTCTCGATCGGCATCGCCCTTTTTCCCCACGACGGCGCCGACTTCGCCGAGCTGCTGAAGAACGCTGACACCGCTCTGTACCGGGCCAAGCAGGATGGTCGCAATACCCGGGTGTTCTACGACCGGGCGATGAACGCCGCCACCTTGGCGCGGATGGTGCTGGAAGCGGAGCTGCGCCAAGCTCTCCAGGCCGGACACCTGTGCGCCTATTACCAGCCCAAGGTGCGGCTGGCCGATGGCTCCCTGGTCGGGGCCGAGGCCCTGGTGCGCTGGCAGCACCCCGAGCGCGGACTGATTCCACCGGGGCAGTTCGTGCCGGTGGCGGAGGCCAGCGACCTGATCGTGGCTATCGGTGACTGGATGCTGGTGGAAGTCTGCCGGCAACTGGCGGCCTGGCGCCAGGCCGGGCTGCCGCCGCTGACGGTGGCGATCAACCTGGCCGCCCGCCATTTTTGCCTGCCGGGTTTGGCGGATCGGATCGGTGGGGTGCTGGAGACCTACGGCCTGCCGGCCCAGGCCCTGGAACTGGAGCTGACCGAATCGGCCCTGCTCGAGGCCAGCGCGGATACGACCGGGACGCTGGAACAACTGGAACAGCTCGGCGTTGGCCTGGCCCTGGACGACTTCGGCACCGGCTATTCCAGTCTGAGCTACCTCAAGCGCCTGCCGCTGACCGCCCTGAAAATCGACCGCAGCTTCGTGCGCGACCTGGTGACCGACCCCGATGATCGCATCCTCGCCGCCACCATCGTCGTCCTCGGCCATCATCTGGAATTGGTGGTCGTGGCCGAGGGGGTGGAGACCGAGGAGCAACGCCGCCTCCTGCTGGAGCAGCACTGCGACCTGGCCCAGGGCTATCTGTTCGACCAGCCCCTGCCGGCGGAAGCCTTCGCCGCCGCCTGGCTCGGCCGTTCCATGGCTTGAAATTGAAGGTCATCGGTCCGGTCTCGGGCCGGCAGGAAATGGCAGTGGCCTTTCCCAAGACCGCCCCCCGGCGGCGCAAAGCGAACGACTTTGACAAGGTAGATTACGTTTTTGGTCGCCTTGTCGATCACATCAATGCCAGCAATCTACTGAAGTTGTCCTGATACGAGAATCATTGAGTTGCGCGAATAGCCATCAATCAATACCTTACATGTAAGAGCAGGCTTACCCGCGATTGCTGGCGCCCAATCGCGCGCAGGCCCGCTCCTAACGAACGATAACCTGGTTTTCGCATGGGTCCGTAATTCAACACCCGCTTCTCGCAGCGTCCTAACCATGGTTGGGTGGTGGTCAGCCTGGCTACCCGGGATTTTCGTCCCCCCAGGCCTGGCCGACGGCAAGCTTGTCGCCGCTGCCCCTCCGACGTCGGTCGTGGCATTCTTCCCGGTCGTCATCCCTGCCTTCCACCGCGCCCAGGACCGTTGCCATGACCCTGCCCCCGCCGCCCGCCCCCGTCGCCCTGTCGCTGCCCATCTCGCGCTACCGCCTGCGCTTCATCGCCGAGGAGTCGTTGCGCCTGCCGGCCTACGCCGGTTCCGCTTGGCGCGGCGCCTTCGGCCACGCCCTCAAGCGGCTGGTCTGCGTCACCCGCGAGCCGCGCTGCCCGGACTGCCTGCTGTACCGCTCCTGCGCCTATCCCTACCTGTTCGAGACCCCGCCCGATCCGGCGGTCGCGCTGCTGCGCAAGTATCCGGCGGCCCCGCATCCCTTCCTGCTGCGGCCGCCTGCCGATACCCGCTGGCCGCTGGCGGCAGGTGAGGAAACCACGCTCGACCTGACCCTGTTCGGCCATGGTTGCCGCTATCTGCCCTACGCCCTCCACGCGCTCGGCCAGGCCGCCGAGCGCGGCGTGGGAACCGACCGGGGCCGGTTGATGCTGGCGGCGGTCGATCAGAACACCGCGACCGGCTGGACCCGCATCCACCAGCCGGACGGACCGTTCGCGCCGCTCCCGCCCGCAATTCCCCAGCCGCCGCCGGTCCCGGACCGGCTGACGCTGATCGTCGAAACCCCGTTGCGGCTGGCGGTGGACAACGACCACATCACTCCGGAAACCTTTCGCTTCACCCATCTGTTCGGTAGTTTGCTGCGGCGCATTTCCCTGCTGATCGCCTTTCACGGCGACCGTCCGCTCGACGCCGACTTCGCCGCCCTGGCGCGGGCGGCGGACGCCGTGCCGCTGGCGGCTGCCCGGCTGCGCTGGCGCGACTGGACCCGCTACTCCTCGCGGCAGCGGACCACAGTGCCGATGGGCGGGCTGGTCGGCGAGATCGAACTCAACGGGACTGACCTGGAGCCGTTCTGGCCCTGGCTGTGGCTGGGCCAGTGGACCCACGCCGGCAAGGGCGCGGTGATGGGGTTGGGAGGATATCAGTTGGCGACCGCATGACCGGCAAGCTTGCCGGGCCAGATTTTTTGTCATTTTGGGTTTACGGTTGTGAGGAATCGGCTATGCTGAAAGGAAAATCTCGCCATGTACCCAGAACAATACTCTCGTCGCATTCTCCTCTGCGTCAGTGGCCTGTC